>NZ_JBIUCF010000015.1:0-256596 GCF_044593615.1 Nonomuraea sp. NPDC051941 | reverse complement strand
CCACGCCGGCGTCCTCCAGGTCGATCTCCGTCGATGCCTGGATCACAGTACTCATCAGGTGCGTTCTCCTTGATCAGGAGTTACACCAGTGACCGTACAGACCCGACGGCCAAGTATTTTCCGTCCGGGGTCCATTGGAAGGACGAGGCCGGGTCGATGTTGCGTACGGCAACGGCTTTCGAGGTGCCGGTCACGGCGTCGATAATGACAAAGCCCGTCGTATTGATCCCGTTCTTTTGGATGCTGAGGACAAGTTTGCGACCATCGCGCGTCCACTCCGGGACGGTGGCCTTCAGCGGTTTCCGCACTGTGCGGATGCGCTTGGCTTTGCCCGCGCTGTCGAAGATCACTACCGAGTTGTACGCCCCAGGGGAGGAGTACGGAATAGCCGCGACCCTTCCGCCTTTCGGCGCTGGTTCGAGCTGGCTGTACCCCTTCTTTTCCACAAACGAGATCCCGTCGGGCGAGCGGAGGTAGGCGGCGCTTCGGGATTCTGACACCGTCTTGCTGAAGGCGGTGACACGCCACGGATCACCGTCCTGTTCATGCAGTACGACGTCCGCTTCGGGGACATCCACGTCGGAGTCAATGAACTGCTGGGCAGACGCGGGAGTGGCAGCGACCGTGGTCAGAAGCAGGCTCACGATCAGTACGCCGCGTAACAGTGGGGAGTGGATCACTATGGCAGCATAGGAAACGATCGTGGACCGTGACGATGCCTGAGTCGTGGCCCAGATCACGAGCCACGTAAGCAGGGGTTGCCACCAGGGTCGTCAGGTTCCAAGGACCGACGTAACTCCAGCTGAGGTGCACAGGCCGGTCTTCAGTGCTGGGGTCGCGGATTCTTGGGTCGTCGGGTCTCATCGGTTTCGGTCTGATCAGCCATAAGCAGATTTATTGGCTACTGGCGGGCTGTGCCCCCTACTGTGTCGCCGTGAAAACGACGCTGATCACAGGTGGCGCGAGTGGCATCGGGTTCGCGCTCGCCAAGCGGCTGGTCGCCGACGGGCAGGCGGTTGCTGTCACCGGCCGCGACCCGGCCAAGCTCGCCCAGGTGCCCGGCGTGTTACGCCTGCCGGGGGACGCCACCGACTATGACGCCGTGCAGGATGCCGTGACGGCGACCGTCAAGGAGTACGGCAGGCTCGACCATGTTGTCGCCAACGCCGGCTTCTCCACCCACGGCCCGCTCACCGAGACCGACCCGGACCGGCTGCGCGACATGGTCCTCACCAACGTGCTCGGCCCCGCCCTGCTCGTGAAGGCCGCGTTGCCCGCGCTGCGCGAGACCCGCGGCCGGATCGTGCTGGTCGGCAGCGTCGCCGGGTTCATCCACTCGCCGGGCAACATGTACTCGGTGACGAAGTGGGCGGTGACCGCGCTCGCGGAGAACACCCGCATGCTCGTGACCGGCGACGGCGTCGGCGTGACGCTGATCGCGCCCGGCCGGGTGGACACCTCGTTCTGGCCGGACGGCCGTCCCGCCGGGCCGCTGCTCAGCGCGGACAACATCGCCGACGCCATCGCCTGGGCGCTGGCCCAGCCCGAAGGCGTGGACGTGAACACGGTCGTCGTGCGCCCCACCGGCCAGCCCACCTGATGTCCGCAGGCTGGCCGGGCTGAGCGCGACGGCGTGTTCGCCATGCCCATGACGCTGCTGGGCCCGGAGTTGCACGCGCCGGTGGTCGAGGCTGTGCATCACCAGGCCCCTGCTTGCCCTCTTCGGACATGCCGTCCGCTTGAGGCTCATGCCGGCAGGCGGGCTCCCTCAAGAACTGCAGCTTCTCGCGCGGTACCCATTAGGAGCCCAGGCCGGAGAGGTCATCGCCGAACGACATGTGCTCGGTGACAATGCCAGTCCCCCCGGCGATCAGGCGTGCAAGGGCTGGGACTGCCTCGCCGGGGCCATGAAGTCCGTCGACGGGCGAGTGATGTATGTCCTTCTGACCCGCCAGTACCAGAACAAGATCGAAGCCACACTCGTCTACTGGTGAGAACGAACCCCGCCAAAGGAGCATCACCCATATGTCTCTGGATTCGACGGTCGAGCAGCGCATCGCCCAGGCGCTGACGGACGATGCCGGCGTGTTGGACCTCAGGAATCTCCGGCTCGAACGGGTTTCGGAGTCCGTGAGGGAGCTGACCGGCATCACTCAGCTGCACTTACCCTTCAATCAGATCGCGGAAGTCCCGGATTGGCTGGGAGAGCTGCGCTCCTTGCGCGAGCTCAACCTGACCGGAAACCGGCTCCGCGACCTTCCTGACCCACTCGCGAGCCTCGCCTCCCTGCGAGAGCTCAGTCTGGCCGGGAACGCCTTCGCATCCGTCCCGCCCTGCCTGCGGAGCTTCAGCTCGCTCAACGTGCTCGACCTGAGCGACAACCACATCACCCTGGTTCCCGAATGGCTCGGCGAGTATCCGTCACTCACGCTTCTCGACCTCCACGGGAACCTCCTGGAGAGCCTCCCGGCCTCCCTCGGCGACCTGGCGTCGCTGACGCGCCTGGACGTCGCGGACAACGAGCTGGGGGAACTGCCGGAAAGCCTGGCAGGCCTGAGTTCGCTGGAGGAGCTGGACGCCTCCGGCAACAACCTGGACGAGGTCCCGGAATGGGCGCTGCACCTGGTCGGGGACGACTGGGACGAGGACGACGAAGAGGAGGACTAGGGAGCGTCGACTCGCCAGGCGAGCACGCGGCCGTAGTGGGACTGGCCGTACACGTGCAGACTCCCGCGGATGGTCGTCGCCGCGACCGAGCGGACCGGGCGGGCGAACGCGCCCAGGACGGCCAGGCGGTGCTGGGAGGCGGCGTCCCAGAGGGTCACCGTGCCGTCCTCGGTCCCGGACACCAGCAGGACCCGGTCCCCGTGCTCGGCCAGGCTCAGGCAGGTGACGGTCGAGGTGTGCGATATCCACTCGCGGCGTTCCCAGGCGGTGGTGTCCCACAGGTGCACGTACCTGCCGCTGGCGACGGTGAGCACGTCGCGGTCGGCGATCCGGCCCATGGCCAGCCCCTCGCCGGTGTCGTCCACGTCGAGCACCTGGAGGTGGCGGCCGGTCAGCGGATCCCAGAGATCCACCTCGTTGTCGCGCCGGGTGGCCAGCACCGGCTGGTCCCCGGCCCTGCCGAAGGCGCTCTCGCTCAGCGCGAACCCCCACCTGGGCAGCCTGGCCACGCACTCCTGCGTGACCGGGTCCCACACCTCGGCCCCGGCTGCGAGCAGCACGCGGCCGTCGACCTCGCCGAAGGCGAGAGCGGTGGGTGAGGCGTGGCCGCCGGCGCCGAAGGTGACCCGGCCGCCCGTGGCGTCGTCCTTCCGCGCGATCCCGCGGATCTTGCTCAGCGGCTGCCACAGCATGGTGCCGTACGCGGCGCAGCCGCTGCTCGCGAGGTACGGCCGACCGGCCGCGTTCCCGGCTGCGAGCCCTCGGCAGCAGTGGTCGTACGGCGAGAGGTCGCAGTCGTGGCCGCGGCCGCTCTGGCGGCAGCCCACCGAGCCGATCTTCTCTCCGCTCACCGCGTCCACGACGAGCACGGTGTCACTGTGCGTGCCGACGGCCAGGGCGGGCGCGCCCTGCGCCGTGGTGAACAGCGCCAGCCCCGACCCGCCGTAGCCGATCCGCCGGTGCCGGTGCGGCGTCTGCGCGTCCCAGAGCTGCACCGTCCCGTCGAGCCCGGCCGTGGCCAGGCAGAGGCCGCCCTCCAGGCTCCCGAACGCGGCGGCCGTGATCAGGCGGGTGTCCGCGTCCAGATGGACGTCCGTCCCGTCGCCCACGTACGTGATCACTGCCTTCGCGGGCCGTTCCCACGCCCGGCCGGTGTCGGTGTGGTTCGCCACGAGCATCACGTTCTGCCTGGCGTGGGTCGTCATGGCCACCGGACCCTGGTCGCGGTCGAACCCCCGGCCGCGGGCCCGGTCGCCGAGGTTCTCCAGTTTCAGGTAGACCGACTCGCGGCTCTGCACCATGTAGTCCGGCGGGTGTTCGATCCGGACCACCACGCCGATCTCGGGCCGCCCGTTCCACATGCCCACGAGCAGGGGCGGAGCGAACCCGTCGTTCTCCAGGTCCGGCCAGACATCGTTCAGTCCGGCGGTGCCCAACCGCTCGCCGGTGGCCGGGTCCCACACGTACAGCGTGTCGTAGCCCAGGGAGGCCAGCACCGTACGCTCTCCCAGCTTCGCCACCGCGAGGTCGAGCACCGTTTCGTCCCACTCCGCACGCAGTTCGCGTACGAGCTCGCCGGTGACCGGGTCCAGCAGGTCGACGCGCCCGTCGTGGTCGGCGGCCAGGATCTCGTCATCGTCGTACCCGATCGCCACGGCGAGCAGCACCCGCCCGCTCTCGGCCGCGACGAAGGCCAGGGCCGACGGGTGGCCCGCGGTCGTCTCGCGGGCGAACCCGCGCGCTCCGGTGAGCGGGTCCCACGTACGGATGGTGCCGTCGTGATCGCCGCCGGCCAGCACCGGGCTGCCGTTCACCACGCCGAACGCCAAGGCGCGGACGCTCGCCGTAAGGCCCTCCAGGTCCGGCCCCGACTGGTCGAACGCGTCGCGCAGCCGCACCATGTGGTCGTCGCCGCCGCTGGCCACGAACGTACGCCCCCCGAACTCGCCCACCGCCACCGCCCGGACCGGGCCGTCGTGCCGGGCCGGGCACACGTGGAAGGCTGTGGGCCGCTCGCCGGTCTCCCACGCCAGGGCCCACGTGCCCGGCCCTGCCGCGTCCAATGCCGCCAGGGCCTCCGGCTCCTCGGCCGCGGCGGTCGCGCGCAGGAACTCGAGCCGTTCGGGGCCGGGGAGAGCGAGGAGGCGCGGGAGCGCACGGCGGCAGGCTCGGAGGACGGCCGGTGGCCATGGCCCGCGGAGCGCGCCGCGCAGGAGCTCCGCCTCGTGCAGTGCGGTGAGATCGAGCGGCATCGGGCGCTGTTCCTCTCCTCGCGCTCGGTCAGAACCTAGTGATCGTGATCACTGAGGCGCGGCGCGCTTCGCCAAATCGTGATCTGGCCGGCCGGGAGCGAAGAGGATATTCTAAGATTCCTTAGAACATGAGAAGGAGTGGACATGTCTTACCCCGAGCCCCGATACCTGGCAGAGTCCGGCGAGCACAGTGGCGTCCTGCGCACGGCGGACACCCCGCCCGACCTGTCGATGGCCAGCGGCACGCAGGTGCACTACCTCGGCACGGGCGGCTCGACGAACGGCGCGTTCGGCCTGTACCGATGGGAGATGGGCCCGCGCCCGTCCGGTCCCGGCGCGCACTTCCACCGCACGATGACCGAGTCGTTCTACGTGTTGTCCGGCACCATCAGGCTCTTCAACGGCGAGAAGTGGGCCGAGGGGAAGCCCGGCGACTTCCTGTACGTGCCCGAGGGCGGCGTGCACGCCTTCCGCAACGAATCGGGCGAGCCGGCCTCCATGTTGATCCTCTTCACCCCGGGCGCGCCCCGCGAGGCGTACTTCGAGGAGCTCGCCGACATCTCCAACACCGGCCGCGAGCTCGGCCCCGAGGAGTGGACCGAGCTGTACCTGCGTCACGACCAGTACATGGTCTGATGTCCGAGTCCCCAGAGGAGCCGATCTACCAGCAGCTGGCCCGCATCGGCAAGGCCCTGGCCAGCCCGGTGCGGCTGCGCCTGCTGGACGTGCTCGGCCAGCGCGAGCACACGGTCGAGGAGCTGGCCCAGGCGGCGGGGGTGGCGCTCAAGAACACCTCCGCACAGCTCCAGCAGCTTCGGGCTGTCCATCTGGTGACCAGCAGGAAGGACGGCCAGCGGGTCTACTACCGGCTGGCGGACGAGCGGGTGTCGCGGTTCCTGGCGGAGTTGCGGGGGTTCGCGGAGGAGCGGCTGGCAGAGCTGCGCGACGCCGTACGGACCCGGCTCGGGCCCCTTGAGGGGGTGACCGCCGACGAGCTGGCCTCCCGCCTGGCCGACCCCGGCACGCTGGTCGTGGACGTGCGCCCGGCCGCCGACTACGCGGCCGGGCACGTGCCGGGGGCGATCTCCCTGCCCATGGCCGAGCTGCGCGAACGCCTGGACGAGCTGCCCAGGGAGAGGGAGATCGTGGCGTATTGCGGCGGGCCGTACTGCGCGGTGTCCTCGGAGGCCGTACGCGTCCTGAGCGAGCACGGCTACGCGGCCCGAGCCCTCGACGGCGGCTACCCCGGCTGGCAATGGCGGTGAGGCCTGGTGAGCGTGCGGTGAGTACGCGGTGAGGCGGTGCCGCCAGGGTTGAGCCATCGCCGGATCCGCACCGAGGACCGGCCGCTGGCAAGGAGCAGAAGATGGGCGTTCTGGCGGGCAAGACGGCGCTGGTCACGGGTGGGTCGCGAGGCATCGGGCGGGCGGTGGCGCTGCGGCTGGCCGCGGAGGGCGCTCTGATCGCCGTCCACTACGGCGGGAACGACGTGGCGGCCAAGGAGACCGTGGGGCGGATCGAGGAGGCGGGCGGCCAGGCGTTCGCCGTCCGCGCCCGGTTCGGCGAGGCGGGCGCGGTGGACGAGCTGTTCGAGGGG
The DNA here is from genome assembly GCF_044593615.1 of Nonomuraea sp. NPDC051941. Lineage (NCBI taxonomy): Bacteria > Bacillati > Actinomycetota > Actinomycetes > Streptosporangiales > Streptosporangiaceae > Nonomuraea > Nonomuraea sp. NPDC051941. Next base: position 250,080 of record NZ_JBIUCF010000015.1, on the reverse strand, counting down.
CTGACCGCCGGGCTCGCGGGACGAGGGCTGGACGTCCTGGTCAACAACGCGGGCATCGGTCCGGCCAAGCCGATCTCGCAGACCACCCCGGAGGAGCTGGACCGCGTGCTGGCGATCAACGTCAGCACGCCGTTCTTCGTGATCCAGCGCGCGCTGCCGCTGCTGAACGACGGCGGCCGCATCATCAACATGGGCTCGACGGCCAGCCGCTTCGCGGTCACCACGCAGATCGGCTACACCATCAGCAAGGCGGCGCTCGCGTCGATGGCCCCGACCCTGGCCAACGAGCTCGGCAGTCGCGGGATCACGGTGAACACGGTCGCCCCCGGCGCGGTGCGGACCGACATGACCGCGGGCTACACCTCGATCCCCGAGGTGGTGGCCGGGCTGGAGTCGATCACGGCGCTCGGGCGGCTCGGCGAGCCGGAGGACGTCGCCGACGTCGTCGGCTTCCTGGCGGGGCCGCAGGGCCGGTGGGTGACCGGCCAGACCATCGACGTGTCCGGCGGCACGTACCTCGGCCCTCTCACCTGACCTGGCGTTTCACCGCCCGGGAGCGGCTGGAGCGGCCCCATCCGGCTGCCGCGCACCGCCGACGAGCTGTACGACCTGCTGCGGGTCGCCGGCGTTCCGGGGCCGTACGTGCTGGTGGGGCATTCCCTGGGCGGGCTGTACGCGCGCCGCTTCGCCCAGCTCCACCCCGACGAGGTGGCCGGGCTGATCGCCCTGGACATCCTTTACGAGGAGTGGGACGCCTACGTGACCGAGCCGTTCCGGCTCACGCAGGCGCAGGCGCTCGACGAGACCGTCACCGAGATCCCGGCCGAGCTGGTCGAAGGCGCGCGGGCCCTGCTCAACGGCATGTTCGCGAGCTGGCCTGCGGACATCCGCGAGGCCCTTGTCGCCCGGCACCTGGACCCCGCTGCGTTCGCCGACGGCATGCGGGAACGCGCGAACCTCACCGACCTGGCCGCCTCGGTCTCCCGCGGCGAGAACCGCGTGCTGGAGAACGCCTCGCACAGCTGGATCCACATCGAAGGGGCCGACGCCGTCCTGAAGGGCATCCAGGACCTGATCGAGAAGGTCTGAACCGTCACTGCGCCTCGTGCGGCAGCTCCTCGGGACGCCCGTGTAATCGCCCGAGGATCACGGGGGCACGACGGAGGTCCGCCCGCATCAGGCGGTGCCGGCGGCGGGCACCGCACACGTATCCCCAGGCGCAGCCCACGAGCGCCACGGCGGTGAACGCGGCCAGCCGGAGCAGGTCGTCGGTTCCGAAGGCCAATTGGCCTTGGGGATGCGCCAGAAAGCCCGTTGCGAAACACCACGACATCGCGCCCGTCGCCAGTGCGGCGAAATAGCGCCGCACCCAGGCGCCGAACACGCCGACCGCCACCGCCATGACGATGATGCGTGCCGTGGCCTCGGAGAAAGCCAGCGCGGCGACGACGCAAGCGCCGACCGCCCACACGAACCCGGCCGGAAGCAGCATCTCCACAGGACGCCCGCGCATCGACCATCCTTTCTGTGGGAGCAATTTCATAAAACCCGCCCGGGCCCGCGGGGGCGATATCTTCTACGGCATTACTTCGCAATCGCCACGGCCGTTGACGCGTTATTCACGCGGTGCGGCGGCCGGTCAGGCCACGCGCTTCGCGGGCCTGGACAGCGCGCCCGCCGGGTCGATGACGACGCCGATGCCCTCCGCGGACAGCGCGTCCTTCTTGTACTGCTCATGCACGGTGCGCCGGGAAGTCTGGTCGGCATGAGCGACGGCTGGGCGAGGAGACGCGGTGCACAGCGTGCAGGTGGTGCTGCTCCTGGTGGCGCTGGCGTGACGGCGGTCGTGGTGGCCGCGGTGATCCTGGGCGGGCAGGCGACTGAAGCCGCCGCCTATGGTCAGCCCACGTGGACGCGCGGCCGCAGCTCCGGGTCCGACTCGGCCTGGCGCAGCACCTCCCTGGTCACCGGCGGCACGTCACCGCCGCCGAAGACCAGGTAGCGCAGCATCGCCACGGCCGGATTGCCCTCGGTCCAGTGGAAGTAGATGTGCGGCACGGAGCCGGTCCGGTCGCGCAGATGCAGCAGCAGCGCGGCCAGCGCGTTCGGCACCGCGGAGGTCTCGACCGACAGGATCTTGTGGCCGTACCGCTCTTCCCCCTTGACGTGCAGCTCCGACTCGAACTCGGAGGCGTCCGGCACCGTCGCCTCCACGAACAGGACGGGCTCCGCGGGACGCAGCCGGTGGGTAACCCACGCCTCGCGCAACTTGTCGTTGTACTCGGCCTGGTCCCGCTCGTGCGGCTCGTTGGCGATCACGTGGATCTCGCCGCACGCCGCCTCGTTGACGAACTGCTCGGCCAGCGGGTCCAGGTGCACCGCCGTGACCCGCAGCTCGGTGGAGCGGGTGGCGCGGGAGATCAGCGAGAGGCCGACGATGCTCGCGATGAAGAACGAGGCGATCTTGACGCCGTCCGGCCGCTCGAAGACGTTGTCGATCAGGGTGTAGGCCAGGACGAACGAGATGAGCGCGAACCCGGCCATGGCCTTGTGCTGCCCCTGCTTGCCGGCCGACAGCGTCACCGCGACCGCGGCCGAGAGCATGAGCACGAGCACGCCGGTGGCGTACGCGCCGCCCTGGGCGTCCACGTCGGCGTCGAAGATGATCGTGATGGCGAACGCGATGACCGAGAACACCAGCACCAGCGGCCGGATCGCGCCCGTCCACTCCGGCGCCATGCCGTACCGGGGCAGGTAGCGCGGCACCAGGTTGATCAGCCCGGCCATCGCCGAGGCCCCGGCGAACCACAGGATCGCGATCGTGGAGATGTCGTACACGGTGCCGAACCAGTTGCCCAGATATTCGTGCGCCAGGTAGGCCAGCGCCCGGCCGTTCGCCTTGCCGCCGGGCTCGAACTCCTGGTGCGGGATGAGCACGGTGGTGACGAAGCTGGAGAAGACGAGGAACACGCTCATGATCAGCGCGGCGGTGGTGAGCATCCGCCTGGTGCCCTTGATCCGCTCCTGGATCTCGCCCTTGACCACCGGCATCACCGCGACACCGGTCTCGAACCCGGACAGGCCCAGCGCCAGCTTCGGCATGACCACGAGAGACAGGCCGATCATGGCCAGCGGGCTGGAGAAGTCCAGGCTCAGCGCGCGTTTCCAGTCGACGACCACCTGAGGGGCCTCCAGCACGTGCACGACGGCCGTCGCGACCACGACCGCGTTCAGCGCCAGGTAGACGAAGACGAGCACCACGGCGATGCCGATCGCCTCGGTGAAACCCATCAGGAACACCCCGCCGAGCAGGGCCAGCAGCACGAGCGTCACGATGACCCGCTCCCCGGCCAGGAAGTCCGGCACGAACGGGTTCTCCAGGATGTGGGCGGTCGCGTCCGCCGCCGACAACGTCATCGTGATCACGAAATCGGTGGCCGCGAAGCCGAGCAGGACCAGCACGAACAGCTTGCCCCACCACTGCGGCGCCAGCTTCTCCAGCATCGCGATCGAGCCCTGCCCGTACGGGCTCTCGACCGCGACCCGGCGGTAGACCGGCAGCGCGCCCAGCAACGTGAGCGCCACCAGGAACAACGTGGCCAGCGGCGAGAGCAGCCCGGCCGCCAGCGCCGCGATGCCCGGCTGGTAGCCCAGCGTGGAGAAGTAGTCCACGCCGGTCAGGCACATCACCCGCCACCACGGGTGCTTCACATGAGGACCGTGCTCGATCTGCTTCCGGTCGGTCTGCAAACCCTCCAGCAACCAGGAACGCAGCGTCCCTTCCGTGGGGGCCGGCTTTTTCGCCAGCACCATAACGGTCACCCCTCCGAAATGGCCGCATAAATATGCATCGCACACTATCCAGGCCAAAGAGGTGATTAGCCTGGTCAGGGCGTCAAGAAAACGTATAAATCGGAGACTGACCAGTACCGTCTCGGCACTATCGGCCCGGCCGTAACAAGATGCCCGGTTCGTGACGAGGTCATGCCCGGCCGGTGATCACGTCTCTGGTTGGGCAGGCCGCTGACCAGCAGAGTTGCACTCAGTCGATGTGAAGGAGTCGTCATGGGTGCCCTGCTACCGCGCCGGGACTTTCGCAAGGCCACGTCCGCGTGGCATGGTCCGCTCAGCTACTGCGCGGCGGCGATGGCGGTGCTGGCCGTCGGCTGCGCGATCGGGCTCGCGGTGGACGGGCGGACGCTGATGGGCCAGGGGGTGTGGCTCAAGCCGATCAAGTTCGCGATCTCCCTCGGGCTCTACGCGCTCACGCTGGCCTGGATGATCGGCCAGGCCCGGCGGTGGCGGCGGACGTTGTGGTGGCTGGGCACCGTGACCGTGGGCGGCTTCCTCCTCCCGGAGATCACGGCCATCACCTTCCAGGCGGCACGGGGCGTGCGCAGCCACTTCAACTTCGCCACCGGGCTGGACGAGACGGTGTTCATGATCATGGGTGGCGCCGCGTACCTGGGCTGGCTGCTGACCTTCGCGATGGGGATCCTCCTGATGGCGCAGCGCCGCCTGGACCGGGCGATGGCGTGGGCGATCCCGCTGGGGCTGGCCATCTCGCTCGCGGGCATGTCCGTCGGCTACCTGATGACCGCTCCCACCCCCGGCCAGGCGGAAGGGCTGGCCAGAGGGCTGAGCCTGACCACGATCGGCGCGCACAGCGTCGGCGCGCCCGACGGCGGCGCCGGCATGGCGGTCACCGGGTGGGAGACCGGCGCGGGCGACCTGCGGGTGGCGCACTTCGTCGGCCTGCACGCCCTGCAGGTGCTCCCGCTGGTCGCGATCGGCCTGCGCCTGCTCGCCCGGCGCTTCCCGGTCCTCGCGGGCGCCGGCACCCGTACCGCGCTGGTGGTCGTCTCCGCGCTCGGGTACGCGGGGCTCACAGGGCTGGTGCTGTGGCAGGCGCAGCGCGGGCAGGCCCTCGTCCACCCCGACGCGTCGACGCTCGGCGCCGCCGCCGCTCTCGCCGGGCTGGTCTCGGTCTGCGCGGCCGCGGTCCTGGCCCTCTCCGCCCGCAGGCCAAGGGCGTCGGCCGGGCCGCGCGTCCCCGCTGCCGCGGTCGGGACCTCCGCCTGATCCCCGGCACCCGGCGTCTCCTAGGCTGCTCGGGTGCACAAGCGGGCGATGCTGATCGTTGTCGTGGTGTTCGCGGGCTTCGCGAGCATCTACGTGGCCGCCGGTTCGCCCCTGGCGCTGGCCGTGTTCGGGGTGCAGGTCGCCTTCGCCCGGTGGCGGTCGTGGTGGCTGGTCCCCCTCCAGGCCGTCCTGGCGTACGGGTCGGTCCTGCTGTCCGACTCCTCCGTCGGCGTGCTCGGCTTCGTCGGCGGGACGTTGCTGCTGACCCGGCTGTGGCCGCTCGCCCTGGCGGTGGCGGCGAGCGCCGCGCTGCTCGGCCCCGCCGACCCGGTGATCAGCATGGTGCTGATCTCCCTGGTCGTCTACGGCCTGACGAAGATGATCGACCGGATCGACGAGGTGAACGCGGCCAGGCTCGCGCTGGCGGTGACGGCGGCGGCCGAGGAGCGGCTGCGCATCGCCGCCGAGCTGAGCGCGGGCCTGGGCAGGGCGCTGGCCGCGATCGCCGACGGCGCCCGGACGGGCGAGCCCGACGTGGAGACCGCCCGCCGCTCGCTGGCCGAGGCCAGGGCCGCGGCGGCGAGCTACCGGGCCATGTCCCTGGCCCCCGAGACCACCACCGCCAAGGCCATGCTGACCGCCGCGGGCGTCACCGTGGACGTGCGCGTCGGGCACGCCGAGCCGCTGGGTCCCGCGGGAGCGCTCCTGGCGGCGGTGCTCCGGGAGGCCGTGACGGAGATCGTACGGCGGCGCACGGCCACCACCTGCCGCATCGAGACCTTCACGGAGGCGGGCACGGTACGGCTGCGCGTCTCCCACGACGGCGCGCGCACGGCCGGCGACGAGAGCCTGGGCGACCTGCCGGCCCAGGTCGAGGCGGCAGGCGGCACGCTCGCCGTCGAGCTCACCGACGAGGCCCTGGTGACGGTGGAGGCGAGGCTGCCCGCCACGGTCACCGAGCCCGTGCCCGACCCGGGTGGCAGCGTGCTGCCGATGGCGCTGCTGGCGGCCGTGCTGGTGGGGTTCTCGGCCAAGGCGCTGCTGGTGGCCGGCTCGCCGTGGCCGGCGATCCCGCTGGCCGTCATCGTCTTCATGCAGCTGCGATCGGTCGAGGGGCGGCACCCGGTGGCGCTGTCGATCATGGCGGTGCTGACGTTCGCGCCGATCCCGCTGTTCGGGCAGGCGTGGCTGGGCGTGGCGGGGTTCCTGGCGGGGCCGATCCTGCTGGCCTTCCCGTGGGCGGCGGCGCTGCCGCTGGTGGCGGCCATCGTCGCGGTGGTGGCGGCGGCCGGCGTGCTGCTCGGCCTGCCGGTCCCGCTGATCGTCAACTACCCGATCAGCACGGTCGTGACCGGCCTGGTCGTGTACGGGCTGCTCAAGCTCGCCCAGCTGGCCAGGGAGCTGCACGAGTCGCGGGACGGCCCGGCCCGCGCGGCCGTCGTCGAGGAACGCCTGCGCGCCGCCCGGGACCTGCACGACCTCCTCGGGCACACCCTGGCGGCGATCCTGCTCAAGTGCGAGCTCGCCCGCCGCCTCGACGCCGAGCGGGCACGCAAGGAGCTGGACGACGTCCTGTCGATGACCGAGCAGGCGATGCGGGACCTGCGGACGGTGTCGGGCGGGCACCGGGAGCTGTCCCTGGCCACCGAGGCGGAGTCGGCCCGTTCGCTGCTGGCGACCGCGGGCATCGACGTCCTGCTCGACCTCGGCCACGACACCCTCGCCGGGGAGGCCGACACCACGCTCGGCATCGTGCTCAGGGAGGCCGTCACCAACGTCCTGCGGCACAGCTCGGCCCGCCGGTGCACGATCACGACGTCCGTACGGGACGGCGCCGTGCGGCTGAGCGTGCGCAACGACGGGGCACGGGCCGCGGAGGGACGCCGCGGCTCGGCCGGGATCGGCAACCTCACCACCCGGCTGACGGCCCTCGACGGGCGGTTGGCCGTGTCCCAGGAGGACGGCTGCTTCGAGCTGACCGCCACGGTTCCGATCTAGATCCAGCCCGCCTCGGTGGCGATGCGTACGGCGTCGGTGCGGTTGCGGGCGTTGAGCTTGGCGACGATCGCGGTGATGTAGTTGCGGACGGTCCCCGCGGTCAGGAAGAGCTGGCCCGCGATCTCGGTCGCCTCGGCGCCCGCCGCGACCAGCCGCAGGACGTCGGCCTCGCGCGGGGTGAGCGGGTTGTCGGCCAGGTTCCACGCGGTGCTGGCGAGCGAGGGGTCCAGAACCCGTTCGCCCCGCGCCACCTTCCTGATCGCGCCCGTCAGCTCCTCCGGCGAGGCGGTCTTCAGGATGAAGCCGTCCACCTGGGAGGCGAGCGCGCGGCGGAGGTGGCCCGGCTTGCCGTGGCCGGTGAGCATGAGCGTGCGGCAGCCCGGCAGCTTCGCGCGCAGCTCGCCGGCGGCGTCGAGGCCGTCGATCGCGCCGGGCATGTCGACGTCCAGGACGGCCACGTCCGGCTGGTGGACCAGGGCGGCGGAGACCACCGCGTCCCCGGACTCGACCGCCTGGACCACCTCGATGTCGGGCTCGATGCTGATCAGGGCCACGAGCGCCTCCCTGATGACGTGCTGGTCCTCGGCCAGGAGAATGCGGATCACCTGACCATTATGTCCGGATCATGATGAGGTCATGGCGGGGTGGTGACCGGCTCTCTGGTGGCTGAAAGCGCAGATCAGCAGGCTTGAGGCATGACAGAGGCAGTGCGGTTGGACGCGGTGAGCAAGGTGTACGGCAGGGGCCGGAGCGCGGTGGCGGCCCTGCGCGAGGTGTCGATCGCCATCCCCCGGGGCACCTTCACCGCCGTCATGGGCCCCTCGGGCTCGGGCAAGAGCACGTTCCTGCACTGCGCGGCGGGGCTCGACGTCCCCAGCTCGGGATCGGTACGGCTGGGCGGCACCGACCTGGCGGGCATGGACGAGAACGCGCTGACCGAGCTCCGGCGGCAGCGCGTCGGCTTCGTGTTCCAGGCCTTCAACCTGGTCTCCGCGCTGACCGTGACGGAGAACATCACGTTGCCGCTCATGCTGGCCGGCGCCAGGGTGGACCAGGGCTGGCTGCGGGAGGTCGTGCACCGGGTGGGCCTCGACGGCCGTGCCGGGCACCGCCCGGCCGAGCTCTCCGGCGGCCAGCAGCAGCGCGTGGCGATCGCCAGGGCGCTGGTGACCAGGCCGGAGGTGGTGTTCGGCGACGAGCCGACCGGCGCGCTGGACACGATGACCGCCCGCGACGTGCTGACCCTCCTGCGGGAGGTGGTCTCCGGGCTGGGCCAGACCGTGGTGATGGTCACCCACGACCCGGTGGCGGCCTCGTACGCCGACAACGTGCTGTTCCTGGCCGACGGCCGGATCGTGGACGCGATGGCGGCTCCCACCGCCGAGAAGGTGGCCGGGCGCATGACCGGGCTGGGGGCGTGGAACTGATGATCTCCTTCGCGTTGAGGATGCTCCGCCACCGCAAGGCCGGGTTCGCCGGCGCGTTCGTGGCCCTGCTGTGCGCGGCGGCTCTGGTGACGGCGTGCGGGATGCTGCTGGACACGGGCCTGCGCGGCGGGGTGGCTCCCGAGCGGTACGCCGGCGCCCCCGTGATCGTGGCAGGCGACCAGTACGTCCGGCAGGCCAAGGAGAGCGGCAAGGAGAAGGCCAAGCTCCTGTCCGAGCGCAGGTGGATCCCGGCCTCCCTGGCGCAGGATCTCGCCCGCGAGCCCGGCGTGACGAAGGTGGTCACCGAGGTGACCTTCCCCTACGCCGGGTTCACCGCCCACGGCTGGGAGTCGGCCGCGCTCACCCCGTTCACGCTCGCCGAGGGGCGCGCCCCCAAGGCCGCGGACGAGGTGGTCGTGGACGCCCGCCACGCCGGCCGGGCGATCCCCGGCCACCGCGTGGTGGGGGTGACAGCGCAGGCGCTGCCCGGCCAGGACACGATCTTCTTCGCCACCGGCGAGGCCCGCCGCCTGGCCGGACGTGAGGGCCTGGTGACGGCGATCGGCGTCTGGCCCGGGGTCGAGGTCGCCGTCAAGGGCGCCGTGGCCTACACCGGCGACGAGCGCGGCGCGGTGGAGTTCCCCGAGGCGGAGAACGCCCGGGTCAAGCTCATCAGCCTGGGCGGCGCGCTCGGCGGCACCTCGCTGCTGATGGCGATCCTCGTCGTGGTGGGCACGTTCGCGCTGTCCATGCAGCAGCGCCGGCGTGAGATCGCCCTGTTGCGGGCCGTCGGCGCCCTCCCCGGGCAGGTCAGAAGGCTTGTCGGCGGCGAGGCCCTGCTCATCGGCGCGGTCGCCGGGGCGCTCGGCTCCGGGGCCGGGATCCTGCTCGGGTTCTGGCTGCGGTCCAGGTTCGTCGACCTGGGCGCGATGCCGGCGAACCTGCGGCTGGTGGTCAGCCCGTTCCCCCCGATCGTCGCGGTCCTGACCACGCTGGTGGCCGCGTGGGTGGCGGCGCGCGTCTCCGCCCGCCGTACGGCGCGGATCAGGCCGGTGGAGGCGCTGGGAGAGACGGCGATGCCCGCCGCCGGGATCCCGCCGGTGCGGCTGGTCGCGGGCCTGCTCGCCCTGGCCGGCGGCGTGGTCCTGACGATCGTGCTGTCCGGCCTGAACACGGAGGCGGCCTCCAGCCCGGTCACCATGCTGACCGCGCTGGTGTGGACGATCACGGTCGCCCTGCTCGGGCCGGTGGTCGCGCGGGCGGTGACGGCGCTGCCGCTGCGCGCGCCCGGCGTGGCCGGCTACCTCGCGCGCAAGAGCCTGCGCGCCGGCACCGGACGGCTGGCCTCGGTGATCGTGCCGCTGACCCTGATGACGGCGATGACGTGCACGATCCTGTTCGTGCAGACCACCATGGGACACGCCGCGCAGGGCGAGCTGAGCGCGGGCGTCAGGGCCGACCACGTGCTCGGGCCCGGCGCCTCCGCCGCCGCCGCGCGCCAGGTGCCCGGCGTGCGTGCCGTCACGGAGGTGCTGCGCACGTCGGTCAGGATCGACCTCGAGAAGTACGCCGTCCGGGCCGTCACGCCCGGCGGCCTGGACCGGACGATGGACCTGGGCGTGGTGGCGGGCTCGCTGGACGGGCTCGGCGACACGTCGGCGGCGATCAGCCGCACCGCCGCCGACCGCCTGGACGCCGCCCTGGGAGACCGGCTCAAGCTGGTGCTCGGCGACGGCACCCCCGCCGAGGTGCGGGTCGTCGCGATCTACGCCCGCGGTCTCGGCTTCGGTGACCTGACCCTTTCCCGCGAGCTCGTCGCAGGCCACGTGGACGACCCGCGGGGCACCGTCCTGGTCTCCGGCGGGGACCGCGAGGCGCTCCGGCGGGCGTCCGGCGTGCCGGTGCTCGACGGGGCCGGGACGGCGCAGGTGGAGAGCCCCAACGCGGCGGTCACGTACGTCGCCATGGGCCTGATCATCGCCTTCTGCGCGATCGCCGTGGTCAACACGCTGGCCATGTCCACCCTGGCCAGGTCCAGGGAGCTCGCCCTGCTGCGGGTGGTGGGCACGACGCGGCGGCAGGCGGCGCGGATGCTGCGCGCGGAGACGCTGACGGCGACGGTCGTGGCGGTGGCCCTCGGGACGGCGATCTCGCTGGTGACGCTGGCCGCCTTCAGCGCGGGGATGACGGGGTCGGCGCTGCCGTACGTGCCGCCGGTCGCGTACCTCGCGGTGGTCGCCGCCGTGGCGGCCCTGGCGCTGGTGGCCACGGCTGTCCCGGGCAGGTTCGCGCTGAGCTCCCGTCCGGCGGACACGCTCGCGGCGCGCGGGTGAGGGGCCAGGTCTCAGGCGGGCAACCAGCGGAGCCAGCCACCGTGCATCGCGGAGAACGCGACGGGACGCCCGTCGAGCGCGAGCGCGTAGGTGAGGACGTCCGCCGGCGGCCGCTCGCGGAGCTGGGCGTCCACGCCGGGTAGGACGCCCGGGTCCTCCTGGGCGATCCAGTGGCCGCCGAGCCGCCGGACCTGCTCCACGAACGTGGCGCGCTCGTCGTCCGGCACGTAGTAGAGGACCGCGGTGTGGTAGACGACGAGCGTGGCGTGCTCGGGCGCCTGGGCGGCCACCTCGCCGACCAGCGCGTTGAGGTCTCCCCGCACGATGCGGGGCGGATCCCGGCGCGCCACGTCGATGGCGGCGTCCAGGCGCCGCAGGCGGTCGTGCTGTCCGGGCCAGACCAGCGTCCTGAGCCACCGGACGTCGTCGGGGTCGGTGACGTCGAGGGGGTTGAGGTCGATGCCGGCCCGCCACGCGACGGTCAGCGCGCCGCCCGGCTCGGCGAAGGGCGACTCGCCCTCGGTGCGACAGCGCAGCCGCACCGGGCTGTCCACGCCCCCGGCCAGGCGTCCGTCGTAGTCGTAGCCGTAGCGGTCGGGCAGCAGGCACAGCCCGGCCGACGCGCCGACCTCCAGCAGCGCCAGCGGCTGCGGGAGCGAGGCGAGCAGCGGGTAGAGAGCGGCGCACCGGGCCGCCTCGTTGGTCTGGGTACGGCGGGCGAGCATCGTGGCGACGACCGCGTCGCGGTGGTCGAGCACGGACCGGCGGAACTCCTGATAGCCGGCGGGCGTCCCCGCGACGTACCGGGCGGCGGCGAACAGCAGGTTGGGCTGCCGCTTGGCGGGCGGGAGGCCGGACAGCAGCGCGATCAGGTCGGGGTCGCCGGCCACCCCGGAGGCGAGCTGCTCGTACAGCGGCGACGAGCCGCGGGCCTCCCTCGACGCGAAGCGCCGGTACTGTTCCGCGGTCGTCGGCTCCATGATCGGCACTCTAACGAGGCGGCCCGCCCCTGGGAATGGAGCGGGCCGGCCGGGTGTCACTTGCGATAGATGTGGATGTTCTTGAGGTAGTTGTCGCTGCGCGCCGACATCCCTGCCCGGCCGTAGAGGCCGGCCTTGAAGTAGTGGGTGGCCGCCCCGCGGTCGTTGAAGCTGGTGCGGTACTGGCGGTTGACGAAGATGTGGATCTTGCCGATGCCGGTCTCGTGGACGACGTTGAGCCGGATGTACTTGTCGTACACGGGGGCGTAGATCTGCGTCGTGGAGTCGTAGTAGTTGATGCTGTCGGTGTTCATGGCCAGCGTCATGAACGCCGTCGCCGACGTCGCGCCGCCGAAGACCTGCATGACGCACATCCGGTGCGTGCCCGCCCCGATCTTCATGTCGCACTCGAACTGCGCGTCCCCCGAGGTGTAGTCGTTGTGGAAGCGCAGCTCGCTACGCGGGCCCGAGTCCTGGCCGGGGAAGGTGCTGGGGTCGGTGTCGTACACCCAGAAGTGGTGCTCGCCGGTGGCGGCGTCGTAGGTGTGGCGGGTCCTGTCGGGCGGCTGGTGGACGGAGTAGCTGGGGAAGATCTCCGTCCAGCCGGAGCCGATGGGGCCCGCCGCTTGGGCGGCGGCGGCCCGGGCCGGGGCGCCGCCGATGAGCGGGACGGCGAGGCCGGCCATCGTGCCGCCGAGCAGCGCGCGGCGGCTGGGTGCGTGATCCATGCGTTCCTCCTAGGTGTTGAGTCGGAGTACGGCGGAGTGGGTGTGACCGCGGGTGCCGCAGACGGCGACCGAGACGGCCCACCGGGCGGGCCCGTCGGCCGTCCGGACCAGCCGCACGGGTCATGCCGTCGCCGGTGTACCAGCCGTGCAGGTTCTCCAGGTTGATCCCCTCGGCGGCGCCGATCCGCTCCGAGCACATCGAGATCGCGTACGCCCAGGTGGGCCGCCGGTGCACGACGCGGTCCATGTCGGCGAAGACGTACGTGCCCTCCGTACGCGGCCCCGTCGGGACGGCGGCGTCGTTCAGGATGGCCTTGGCCTGCCGCACGGCGGGCAGTCCCGCCCTGGCCAGGAACGGGTGCACGGTGTTGCGCGTCACCCAGCCCTTGATGACCGGCCGCCACCGCTCGGCGTAGGCGCGCGGGGCGCCCTCCAGCAGGATCAGGATGCCTTCCAGCGCCTTCTGCCCGGCGTCCGTGTCTCGCCAGCCCTGCACGCTGATCTGCCGGCCGCGGACCATGTCCATCATCAGCCCGTCGTAGATCACCGGGATGAACGACCGGTCCACGATGTCGAAGACGTTGACCACGTCGGGGTCGGCGATGTCCCATGGGGAACCGGCGTAGAGGGTGATCAGCCGGGCGACGCCGTCGAGGTGGTCGGTGCCGTACGCGCCGGTGTACGGGTAGAACTCGTGCTGGATGAACGAGCCGTCGCGGTAGAAGCCGTCCCGCGGGCCCTCGGTCAGCTTGAGCAGGCTCCACCTGCCGCCGCCGAGCTTGTCCGAGATGCCGTCCCTGGCCAGCTCGATCGCGGTCGCGTCCCTGGTGAGCACGCCGCGCATGGCCACGGCCATGGCCTTGTTCGTGCGGTTCGCCCCGGTCTCGGTGATCGTCGCGTTGCTGATGCGGTGGTCGGCGTCCGGGCACCAGCGCAGCAGCGGCCCGAACCAGACGTCCAGCCGGCCGGCCGGGATGTCCTCATAGAGGAGCGCGCAGGTGTCGGTCAGCGAGCGCGGCACGCCGATCTCCCACCAGAACCAGTTGCTGTTCTGCCGTTCGAGCCGCTCGTTGTAGGCGTGCTCGTACAGGAAGTCCAGCGCGCTCACCACGTCGGCGGCGAACGCGGCATCGCCGTGCATCCGCGTGCCGGGCGTCGCCCAGCCCAGGGCCATGCCGCGCACCTGGCTGTAGGCCCGGCTGAAGTTCCCGGTACGCGGGTCGTCGAGCGGCAGGCCCGGCCAGAGGCTCGGGCGGGCCGGATCCGGGCTCATCGACGCCCGCAGTGAGGCGGCGGCCGAGTCGACGGCGGCCACCTTCGCGGCGAAGTCGGGGTCGCCCGGGTCGAACGCGCCGCCCGCGATCATGCCGGTCCACCGCAGGCGGGCCGCGTCGAAGGCGTCCTCCGCGCGTGCCGGGGCCGCCAGGCCCAGGGTGGCCGCGGCAGTGGCGGCGGTGAGGAAGGTGCGGCGGGTGAGGGCCATGTAGAGTCCCCCAAAGGGATTTGCGAAAGGTTGCGAAACATCAACCTGCCGGAAACGTAGGCGAAACGTCGGATGTCGTCAAGGGCTTGTCCGAGACGGCAGACTTAGGGGACGGGAGGATGTGAACAGTGGACGACATCACGACGGAGCGGCGGAGCACGATGGCCGACATCGCGGCTCAGGCCGGCGTCTCGGTCTCGACCGTGTCCAAGGTGCTGCACGGGAGGTCGGATGTCTCCGCGAAGACCAGGGGCAAGGTCCAGCGGCTGCTCGGCCAGCACGGCTACACGCTGCCCGGCCGCTACGAGCATCCCGGCGGCCTGATCGAGTTCGTCATCAACGAGCTGGACAACCCCTGGGCGGTGGAGCTGATCCGCGGCGCCGAGGAGGCGCTGCAGGCCGAGGGCATGGGCCTGGTCGTCTCGGCCGTGCACAAGCGGAGCAACCTGGCCCGCCAGTGGCTCGACGACCTCGGCACGCGCGGCTCGCTCGGCGCGATCCTGGTCATCTCCGAGCTCTCGGCCGACCAGGAGCGCGAGCTGCGGCGGCTGGGCATCCCGTTCGTGGTGGTGCAGCCGTCCGTGGACGAGGGCCCCGACGTGCCGTCGGTCGGCTCGACCAGCTGGAACGGCGGCTTCACCGCGACCAGGCACCTGATCGAGCTCGGCCACCGGCGGATCGCGATGATCACCGGCCCCGCGCACCGGCTGACCTCGCGGGCCCGGCTCGACGGCTACCGCGCCGCGCTCGACCAGGTGGGCATCGAGGTCGACCCCGCCCTGATCCGGCACGGCGACTACAGCCACGAGCCGGCCTACCACCACGCCATGGAGCTGCTGGACGTGCCCGACCGCCCCACGGCCGTCTTCGCGGGCAACGACATCCAGGCGCTGGCGACGTACCGGGCGGCCCACGCGCGCGGCCTGCGCGTGCCGGAGGACCTGAGCGTGGTCGGGTTCGACGACCTGTCCTTCGCGCAGTGGATCGCCCCCACGCTCACCACCGTGCGCCAGCCCCTGGCCAACATGGCGGCCATGGCCGCCCGCATGCTGATCCAGCTCATCAACGGCCAGGAGCCCGACACGCCGCGGGTCGAGCTGGCGACCAGCCTGGTGATCCGCGAGAGCACCGCGCCGGCGCCTGGTTAGCGGCCCGCGGGTGGCGCGTCAGAAAAAACCGAAAATCCGGTGTCTGGTCTGTCGATCCGGCCCAGGGGAGTTCGACGCGTTGGCGAGAGACCTCGTAGGAAGGAAACGCCATGCAGAAGATCACAACGTTCCTCTGGTTCCACGACCAGGCCGAGGAGGCCGCCGGGTTCTACACCTCGCTCTTCAAGGACTCGCGCGTCCTCGAGGTCACCCCCGGGCCCACCGGGGCGGCCATGGTGGTGACGTTCGAGCTGGCCGGGCAGCGGTTCATCGCGCTGAACGGCGGCCCGGAGTTCACGTTCACCGAGGCCGTCTCGCTCTACGTCGACTGCGACTCGCAGGAGGAGGTCGACGAGCTGTGGGCGAAGCTCACCGAGGGCGGCGAGGAGTCGCAGTGCGGCTGGCTCAAGGACAAGTACGGCCTGTCCTGGCAGATCATCCCGCGCCGCCTCCAGGAGCTGATCGGCGACCCCGACCCGGAGCGGGCGCAGCGCGCCGTCAAGGCCATGATGGGCATGAGGAAGATCGACGTCCAGGGCCTGGAGGACGCGGCCAAGGGCTAGGCGCGGGTGGGCGGGCCTTCCCGGTCCGCCCACCGCCGGGAAAATGCGGTGCGGGCAGGGCGATCACTGAAGTAGCGTCGGCGGCCATGAGCCTCTCGCGCGTACGCCCTCCCGCGGTCGCAGACGAACGTACCCAGCTCATCGGCTGGCTCGACCTGCAGCGCGCGCTCGTGCGGTGGAAATGCGAGGGCCTGTCGGAGGAGGACGCCCACCGGCCGGTCCTGCCGACCTCGCCGCTCATGACGGTGGCGGGCCTGGTCTCCCACATGCGCTGGACCGAGCACTGCTGGTTCGAGGTCCTCTTCCTGGGCCGCGACTCGGCCCCCAACCCGCAGTTCGACGAGACGGCGGAGGACCTTGACATGCGGGTCGAGGGCGTCCCGCTGGCCCGGCTCCTCGACGAGTTCGAGCAGCAGTGCGCGGTCTCCAACGAGATCGTCGCCGCCCACTCGTTCGACGACGTGGGCGAGTTCCCCGGCTTCAGCTCCAACGCCGCCACCCTGCGCTGGATCCTGCTCCACATGGTCGAGGAGACCGCCAGGCACGTCGGCCACCTCGACACGGTCAGGGAGCTGCTCGACGGCGCCAAGGGCTACTACTGAGCCAGCGGCTTCTCGTAGCAGCGGGTCAGCGGGGCGTCCACGTACTTCCCGTACGGCTCGATCGGCCGGTACGCGCACCGCTCGTACAGCGCGATGGCCTCGGGCTGCCGCAGCCCGGTCGCCAGCCGCAGCCGCCGGTAGCCCAGGTCCCAGGCCAGCCCCTCCAGCGCGCCCAGGATCGACGTGGCGATGCCGCGCCCGCGATACTCGGGCAGCACGAACATCCGCTTGAGCTCCCCGGTGAGGTCGTCCACGGGCTGCACGGCGCCGCAGCCGACGGCCCGGCCGTCCACCGACGCCACGAGGAACCTCGCGCCGTCCTTGACCTGCGAGCGCCCCTCGGGCCCGTAACGCGCCACCAGCTCCGCGAACGCCGCGTCGAGCAGTTCGGTCAGCTCGCCGTCCTCGGCGGCCCGCTCTTCGATCAGCATGCCGATATGGTAGAGATCGCCCCTTACAGGCCGAGCATCTGGGCGGGCTCGGCGATGACCTGCTGGATGATCAGCCCCGCCGCGCCCAGCACCGCGGCGTCCGCGCCGATGCCGGAGACCACGAGAGCGGGCGGCGTGCCCCGCATGTGGCCCAGCCGGGTGCCCAACCCCTCCGACACCGGCCCTTCGAGCCAGGGGAAGAGCGGCGCGTAGATCCCGCCGAGCACGATCCGGCCCGGGTCGAGCAGGTGCACGGCCGAGGTGAGCGCCACGCCGAGCGCGTGCCCGGCCCGCCCGCACGCCTCCAGCGCCTGGCGCTCTCCCGACTCCAGCCGCGTGACCAGCTCGGACACCGAGGGAAGTGCCCCCAGAAGAGCGTCCTGACCGGCGTACACCTCCAGGCAGCCCCGCCCGCCGCACCTGCAGGCGGGCCCGTCGGGCACCACGACCACGTGACCGAGCTCGCCCGCCAGCCCGAACGTCCCCCTGAACACGGTGCCGTCCACCACGAGCCCGGCCCCGATGCCGATCTCGCCGGACACGTAGAGGAAGTCCGTCTCCCGCGAGCCGAACCACAGCTCGCCGAGCGCCGCCAGGTTCGCCTCGTTGTCGATGACGAAGGGCAGGTCGACGAGGTCCGGCACGCGTACGTCCCGCCAGCCCAGATGCGGCGCGTTGCGCAGCACCTCGCCCTCGACCGTCCCGGGCACGGCCAGGGCGGCGCCGATGACCCGCAGCCCGGCCGGCTCGGCCTCGGCCGTGGTCTCCTTCACCAGGTCGCGCAGGCTCCCGAGGATGTCCACGGGGTCGGAGTTGCGGTTGTCGGCCGGCCGGGTACGGCGCAGCCGCACCTCCCGGGTCAGATCGACGACGCACGCGGCCAGGTAGTCGATGTTGATCTCCAGCCCCAGCGTGGCGACCCGGTCGCCGCTCAGGCTCACGGCCACGCCCGGCCGCCCCCGCTCGCCGCCCCGCACGGCCCCGCCCTCGGCCACCGCTCCCGCCTCGATCAGGTCGGACACGAGGCTGGACACGGTGGTCTTGGTGAGCCCCGTCATCTCGGCGAGCGCGGCCCGGGTGTGCGGTCCTGATCGGTGGATGGCGCCCAGGACTACGGCCAGGTTACGGGCGCGCATGGAATCATGCCGGACCCCTCTTGACGCCGCCATGCCTGCCTCCTCAGGATTATGTACAGATTATGGACTAATCCCGAGGAGCGCACACAAATGACCGATTTCATCCCAACCCCGACCGACCAGTTCACCTTCGGCCTCTGGACGGTCGGCTGGCAGGCGCGCGACCCCTTCGGCGACGCCTCGCGGGCGCCGCTCGACCCGGTGGAGACCGTCCACAAGCTCTCGGAGCTGGGCGCGTACGGCGTCACGTTCCACGACGACGACCTGCTCGCCGTCGAGCCCGACCGGGACAAGGCCGTCGCCGCGTTCAGGAAGGCCCTGGACGAGACCGGCATGAAGGTCCCGATGGCCACCACGAACCTCTTCACCCACCCGGTCTTCAAGGACGGCGCGTTCACCAGCAACGACCGCGACGTCCGCCGGTACGCGCTGCGCAAGGTGATCAGGAACATCGACCTGGCCGCCTCGCTCGGCGCCAAGACGTACGTGTGCTGGGGCGGCCGCGAGGGCTCCGAGTCCGACTCGGCCAAGGACGTCAAGGCCGCGCTCGACCGCTACAAGGAGGGCCTGGACACGCTGTGCTCGTACGTACGCGAGCGCGGCTACGACCTCCGCTTCGCCCTCGAGCCCAAGCCGAACGAGCCCCGCGGCGACATCCTCCTGCCCACGATCGGCCACGCCCTGGCACTGATCAACGAGCTGGAGCACCCCGAGATGGTGGGCCTCAACCCCGAGGTCGGCCACGAGCAGATGGCCGGGCTCAACTTCGTGCACGGCATCGCCCAGGCGCTGTGGCACGGCAAGCTCTTCCACATCGACCTCAACGGCCAGCACGGCCCCAAGTACGACCAGGACCTGATCTTCGGCCACGGCGACCTCAAGAGCGCTTTCTTCCTGGTCGACCTGCTGGAGAACGGCGGCTACGACGGCCCCCGCCACTTCGACTACAAGCCGCTGCGCACCGAGGACGCCCAGGACGTGTGGGACTCGGCGGCCGCGAACATGCGCACCTACCTGATCCTCAAGGAGAAGTCGCGGGCCTTCCGCGCCGACCCCGAAGTGCAGGAGGCCCTGAGCGCCTCCCGCGTGGACGAACTCGCCCAGCCCACGCTTGCGCCGGGCGAGACCTGGGCAGACCTGGCCAAGGACGACTTCGACCCCGAGGTGGCCGCCGCCCGCGGCTTCCACTTCACCCGGCTCAACCAGCTCGCACTCGAGCACCTCCTGGGGGTACGCGGATGACGAAACCGATCAGTGTCCAGCTCTACACCGTCAGGGACGCGCTGGCGGCCGACCGCGACACGGTGCTGAGCCGGATCGCGGAGATCGGCTATCGGTCCGTCGAGCCCTACGACCCCACGACGGACCCCAAGGGCTTCCGCGAGGTCGTGGACGACCTGGGGCTGACGGTGTCGAGCACGCACGCGTACGCGCTGCTCAGCAAGGAGCCGTCGAAGGTCTTCGACGCCATCGCCACGGTCGGCACCGACCTGGTGATCATCCCCGGCGGCATCGAGCACGAGGAGTTCACCACGCGCGACGGCCTGTCGCGCACGGCCGATCTGCTGAACGGCTTCGCCGAGCAGGCGGCCCGGTACGGGATGCGGATCGGCTACCACAACCACTGGTGGGAGATCGAGCCCGAGATCGACGGCCGGCACGCCATCGAGGTGCTGGCCGACCTGCTCGCTCCCGAGGTGTTCCTGGAGATCGACACCTACTGGGCGGCGGTGGGCGGCGCGGACGTGCCCGCCCTGCTCGGCCGCCTCTCCGAGCGCGTCCTGGCGCTGCACGTCAAGGACGGCCCGGTGGTCAAGGGCGAGCCGCACACCGCGGTGGGCCGCGGCGTCATGGCGGTGCCCGAGATCCTCGACGCCGCACCCGACGCCTGGCGCATCGTCGAGCTCGACGAGTGCGCGACCGACATCTTCGCCGCTCTCGCGGACAGCCACGCCTACCTCACCTCCCTGGAGGGCTCTTGAGCAACGGCCCCATCGGCGTCGCCCTCATCGGCGCCGGGAACATCAGTGGCCAATACCTCCGAAACCTCACCTCCTTCCCCGACGTCCGCGTGCTCGGCCTCGCGGACATCGACACCGAGCGGGCCGCCGCGGTCGCGGCCGAGTACGGCGTCCCCGTGTCGGGCACCCTCGCCACCGTCCTGGGGGTGCCCGAGGTCGAGATCGTCGTCAACCTCACCGTCCCGTCCGCGCACGCGGCCGTCGCGCTGGAGTCGCTGCGCGCCGGCAAGCACGTGTACGGCGAGAAGCCGCTGGCCATGAGCGTGGACGAGGCCGCCAAGGTCGTGGCCGAGGCCGCCAACCTGGGCCTGCGGGTGGGCGGCGCCCCCGACACGTTCCTGGGCGCCGGGCTCCAGTCGGCCCTGCACGCCCTGCGCTCCGGCCTCATCGGCGAGCCGGTCGCCGTCACGTCCGCCATCCAGAACCTGGGGCCGGAGTCCTGGCACCCCAACCCTGAGTTCTTCTACCAGCCGGGCGGCGGCCCGCTCTTCGACCTCGGCCCCTACTACCTGACGGCCCTGGTGTCGCTGCTCGGGCCCGTCACCCGGGTGGCGGCCGACACCCGCAAGGCGCGGCCGCACCGCGTCGTCGGCTCGGGGCCCAAGGAGGGCCTGGTCTTCCCCGTGGACGTCCCGACGCACGTCAACGCGCTGCTCGACTTCCCGGGGACGGCGACGGCGACGGCCACGTTCAGCTTCGACTCGCCGGTCCCCCGCCGGATGATCGAGATCATCGGCACCGAGGGCGCGCTGTCGCTCCCCGACCCCAACACCTTCGAGGGCCCGCTGCTGGCCCGGGGACCACGCGACGCGGACTGGCGCGAGCTGCCGGTGTCGGGCACCACGGCCGGGCGCGGCATCGGCGTGCTCGACCTGGCCAGGTCGCTCCGGGCGGGCACGGGGCACCGGGCGTCGGGGGAGCTGGCGTACCACGTGCTCGAGCTCATGTGCGCCATCTCGGAGTCGGGCGAGCGCGGTGAGTTCCTGCCCATCACCTCCACCTTGACCGCTCCGGACCCGCTCCCCGCCGACTGGGACCCGCACGCGGCGACCCTCTAGCGACCCCGCTTACCCGCCGCCCCGCCGCTCGTCGGCGGTGGGGCGCGGGCCGTCCGGGACTGGCGACACGGAGGGTTTGGTTGGTAACGCGTTGGCTTGGGTGACGCGGAGCCGCAAGAATGGCGCGATGGCGGAAAGTGCCGAGACCGACTGGGTCTCCAGGTTCGCGGACGAGGTCATCACCGAGGCGGAGCGGCGCGCGCCCGGCAAACCGATCGTCTGCGCCTCGGGCCTGAGCCCGTCGGGCCCCATCCATCTGGGCAACCTGCGCGAGGTCATGACCCCCCACCTCGTCGCCGACGAGATCCGGCGGCGCGGGGTCGAGTGCGTGCATCTGCTGTCCTGGGACGACTACGACCGCTTCCGCAGGGTGCCCGCGGGCGTCGACCCGTCGTGGGCCGAGCACATCGGCAAGCCGCTGACCTCGGTGCCCGCCCCTCCCGGGAGCTCGTACGCCAACTGGGCCGAGCACTTCAAGGCGCCCATGATCCGGGCCCTGGAGGAGCTGGGCGTCGAATACCGCGGCATCAGCCAGACCGAGCAGTACACGCGCGGCGCCTACCGCGAGCAGATCCTGCTGGCCGTGCGCGAGCGCGCGAAGATCGACGCCGTGCTCTCCCGCTACCGGTCGAAGCAGGTGGAGGAGTACTTCCCGTACAAGCCGTACTGCGACCTGTGCGAGCGCGACCTGACGACGGTCACCGCGTACGACGACGCGACCACCGAGCTGGCCTACACCTGCGAGTGCGGCTTCGGCGAGACCGTGCGCCTGGCCGAGCACGACCGCGGCAAGCTCGTCTGGAAGGTCGACTGGCCGATGCGCTGGGCCTACGAGGGCGTGGTCTTCGAGCCGTCGGGGGTCGATCACCACTCTCCCGGCTCGGCGTGGATCGTCGGCGACCAGATCGTGGGCGAGGTGTTCGGCGGCCGGCAGCCGATCGGCCCCATGTACGCGTTCGTCGGCATCACCGGCATGGCCAAGATGAGCAGCTCCAAGGGCGACGTGCCGACTCCCGCCGACGCGCTGGAGATCATGGAGGCGCCGGTGCTGCGCTGGCTTTACGCCCGCCGCAAGCCCGCCCAGTCCTTCAAGATCGCCTTCGACCAGGAGATCCAGCGGCTCTACGACGAGTGGGACGCCCTGGGCCGCAAGATCGCGGATGGTCAGGGGCAGCCCGCCGAGCTGGCCGCGTACAGGAGGGCGGTGGGCACGGCCGCGGGCCCGCTGCCCGCCACCCCGCACCCGGTCCCGTACCGGACGCTGGCCTCCATCGTGGACGTCACGACCGGCGACGCCGAGCAGATCCTGCGGATCCTGCGCGACCTCGACGCGATCGAGACGGTCGACGAGGCCCGCCCCCGCCTGGACCGGGCGCAGCGCTGGGTCGATGCCCACGTGCCCGCCGGCGAGCGCACGCGCGTGCGCGAGGACCCGGACGAGGAGTTGCTCGACTCGCTCGGCCAGACCGAGCGCGAGTCGCTGCGGCTGCTGTCCGACGGCCTGGACGACTGGTCGCTGGACAGCCTCACCACGCTCGTGTACGGCGTGCCGAAGCTCCAGGCGGGCCTGCCGGCCGACGCCAAGGCGACACCCGAGCTGAAGGCGGCGCAGCGGGCCTTCTTCGCCCTGCTCTACAGGCTGCTGGTCGGCCGCGACACCGGCCCCAGGCTGCCCACGCTGCTGCTGTCCATAGGCGCCGACCGGGTGCGGAAGCTCGTCGGCACGTGAACGGCGCCGTCCTGATCACCGGCGTCTCGGCCGCCGGCAAGTCCACCGTGGCGCAGGCGCTGGCGGAGCGCCTGCCGCGCTCCGCCCACGTGCGCGGCGACACGTTCCGGCGCATGGTCGTGGGCGGCCGCGCCGAGATGACCCCTGACCTCGACGGCGAGGCGCTCCGCCAGCTGCACCTGCGTCACCGGATAGCGGCGAACACCGCGGACCTGTATTTCGATGCCGGATTCACGCCAATAGTCCAGGACGTTATTCTTGGCCCGGACTTGGAACGGTTTACGAAATTGATTCATACTCGTCCTCTTCATGTAATCGTCCTGGCACCCGATCCGGATGAAGTGGATCGCCGCGAACGTGCCCGCCCCAAGGTCGGGTACGGCTCCGACTGGACGATTGCCCAGCTAGACGAGTCGCTGCGGACCGAGACCCCGCGCATTGGTCTATGGTTGGACACCACGCGCCAGGCCCCCGGGGAGACCGTCGACGAGATCATCGAGAGGGCCGCGGAGGCGCTGGTCCGATAAATGACGGACCAATGCAAGGCAGTGTCAAGTGACTTGCATGTGTGGGGAGTCATCTTGATTCCATGAACAAGCAGCCTTTCGCCGCCAGCGTCAGTGTCAGTGTCATCGTCCCCGCGATGAACGAGGCCGAGAACCTTCCCCACGTCTTCGCGACGCTGCCCGACTGGATCGACGAGGTGATCCTGGTCGACGGCAACTCGACCGACGACACCATCGCCGTAGCGCGCAGGCTGCGCCCCGACCTCCGGGTCGTCGTGCAGAGCCGGCGCGGTAAGGGCAACGCCCTCATCGAGGGCTTCCAGGCCGCCCGCGGCGACATCATCGTCATGATCGACGCCGACGGCTCGACCGACGGCCGGGAGATCCACTCCTTCGTCTCCACCCTCATCAACGGCGCCGACTTCGCCAAGGGCTCCAGGTACGCCCCTGGTGGCGGCTCGGACGACCTCAGTCCGATCCGCTCGCTCGGCAACAAGGTCCTCACCGGGATGACCAACCTGCTCTACGGCACCCGCTACACGGACCTCTGCTACGGCTACAACGCCTTCTGGGCCCGTCACCTCGACTCCCTCGAGCTCGACTGCGACGGCTTCGAGATCGAGACCCTGATGAACGTCCGCGCCGCCCAGGCCGGCCTCATCATCCACGAGGTCCCCAGCCACGAGCGCTCCCGCATCCACGGCGTGAGCAACCTGAACGCGGTGCGCGACGGCTGGCGCGTGCTCAAGACGATCATGCGGGAGCGTACGCGGGGGGCCGGCGTGCCGGCGCAGGCCCAGGTCGCCCTCGCAAAGTGACATCCTTGGACAATGCGCTACATAGTGATCGGGGCCGGAGCAGTCGGCGGAACCATCGGTGCCCGCCTCCACCAAGGCGGGCACGACGTTCTCCTCGTCGCGAGAGGCGCCCACTACGAGGCACTCAAGCGTGACGGCCTGCGCCTGATCACCCCCGAATCCACCGAGACCCTCGACATCCCCGTCGCCGACGGCCCTGTCCCCGCGCGTGACGACGACGTGCTGATCCTGGCCACCAAGTCCCAGGACACCGTCTCCGCGCTGGCCGGCTGGCCGTCCGACCTGCCCGTGGCCTGCGCCCAGAACGGCGTCGCCAACGAGCGCATGGTCCTGCGGCGGTTCGACCGCGTTTACGGCATCTGCGTGTGGCTGCCGGCCCAGCATCTGGAGCCCGGCGTCGTCGCCGCCCACGGGCACCCGTACTCGGGCCTGCTCCACGTCGGACGTTATCCCCAGGGTGTGGACGACCTCGCCGAGCGGATCGCCGG
The DNA here is from genome assembly GCF_044593615.1 of Nonomuraea sp. NPDC051941. Taxonomy (NCBI): domain Bacteria; kingdom Bacillati; phylum Actinomycetota; class Actinomycetes; order Streptosporangiales; family Streptosporangiaceae; genus Nonomuraea; species Nonomuraea sp. NPDC051941. Next base: position 225,549 of record NZ_JBIUCF010000015.1, on the reverse strand, counting down.
CGACCTCGGCAAGCACGGCCTGGTGGGCCTGACCCAGACCGATGTCATGCGCTGGAAGCACGGCAAGCTGCTCAGCAACCTGGGCAACGCCGTGGAGGCGCTCGTGGGCCACGTTCCCGGAAGGGACAAGGTCGTCGAGGCGGCCAGGACCGAGGCCAAAGCCTTGCTCGACCGGGCCGGGATCACGTACTCCACGCCGGAGGAAGAGGCGAGCCTGCGCGGCCACCAGGTGGACGTCCGGCCCATCGAGGGCATCGTCCGCGGCGGCGGGTCGTCGTGGCAGAGCCTGGCCAGGAGCAGCGGCTCCATCGAGGCCGACTACCTCAACGGCGAGATCGTGCTGCTCGGCCGCCTGCACGGCGTGCCCACCCCGGTCAACGAGGTGCTACGGCGCGAGGCCAACAAGTTCGCGCAGGAGAAGCGGCCGCCCGGCTCGATGCCGCTGGAGACCCTGCAGGCCCTCATCGACGGGCGTTGCGCAGCCTGATCCCGCTGAACTCCAGCGTGCTGGCGATCACCTCGTCCCAGAACGGCCACAGGCTGGGCAGCACCCTGAGCTGGATCCCCGCCTCCTCGTGCAGCTCGAACAGGTCGCCCACGCGTTCCGGCGGGCCGAGCGGCGTCACGGCGACCGTGGACACCACGGCGGTCGGCGGGTCGCCGATGGGCGCGAAGCCGTCCGCCGGCAGCCGGTACGCGTACAGCCAGACGTCTTTGAGCGCCTGGAGCCAGCCGTACTCGATGGCGTGCACGCGATCGCCGCACCCCGCGCCGACGATCCGGGCCGTGTCCTCCTCGGTGGTGCGCGGGCCGACCCAGGCCATGGCCCGCGGGCAGGCGCGCGGGAACCAGTAGTCGGGGCAGCGGTCGCGATCGACGGCCCACACGTACGACTCCGTCAAGATCGAGGTCGGCGCCACATGCGGGACGAACCTCTCGATCGTCGGGTCCTCGGAGAAGTGGAGCACCTGCCCCGGCTCGGGTCTCATGATGGCAATCTTGGCGCATACCTCATCCCCGACAGGGCAGTGGAAACGGGCTCTTACGACAAGGGGTGAGTTGGATGATTCTGCTTGGAGTGCTCTTGGTCCTCCTCGCCGGCAGCGCCGTGGCCCTCGTCCTGACCGAGGAGAGCGCCAGGTACATCCTGTTCGGGTACACCTTCGAGCCCAATCAGGTGGAGATGTTCCTCGCCGGGGCGGCGGCCATGGCCGTCCTGGCGCTGGGCCTCTGGCTGATCGGCTCGGGCTCGCGCAGGTCCGCCAGGCGCCGCCGCCGGTTGCAGGGTGCCAGAGCCGAGGCCTCCGACCGGGTGGCCCGGCTGGAGGACGAGAAGCGCGAGCTGGAGAAGCGCCTGCGGCACTCCCCCGAGCCGGGCGACCGACTGGTCGCGCGCGACTCGGAGGAGGCCAGGCCGTGAGTCACTGGCGCGAGGGCACCAGTTTGCCCTCGCGCCAGAGCGCGAACCCCGTGATGAGCGCGCCGAGCCCTTCCCAGAGTCCGACGCCGAAGAACTTGGCCGGCGCGGCCCCGGTCAGCACCAGCGTGGTGAAGACCGCGAACGTCACGAGCCTGAACGGCACCGTCCACCGGAAAAACGGCGTGTAGTCGTGAGAAGCCGCGAAAACGTAATAAACGCCCATGTTCACCGCCGCCATTGACGAGGCGGCCATATAGACCAGCGTGTAGTCACCGGCGGGACGGACATCGAGCACCTCGAAACCCAGCATGGCCAGCAGCGAGTCGGGTGAGACCAACCCGAGCAGGCCGAGCGCGAAGGCGAGGAATCCGAAGACCGCGATGGTCCAGCCGGAGAAAGAACGCGGAAGACGCACAGAAATCCTTCCAAAGGGGGGTGTACTCTGCGAGGCGATCTCATCTTGCACCCGGAGGTCGCATGCCCCCCACGCGTGGCCGCCCCATTGCCGTGAAACTTCTCGTCCTCCTGTTCGTCCCGCTGCTGTCCCTCGTGGGCCTGTGGGCGTTCGCCGCGGGCCTGACCGGCGGCGATGGCATGCGCCTGCTGTCGATCAAGGACTTGGCGACCAACCTGGCCGACCCGTCCGAGCGCGTCAACATCGAACTGCAGGACGAGCGGCTGGTCTCCGTGGAGTTCCTGGTCAGCGGGCAGGGCGCCGCCAAGATGGCCAAGCAGCGCGGCGAGACGGACCAGGCCGTGACCGCGTTCCGTACGCTCGCCAAGAACCAGCGTGACCTGTCACCGGAGATGACCGCGCAGCTCGTCACGCTCAACACCAAGCTCGACCAGCTCGCGGAGGTCCGCCGCGAGGTGGACGGCACGACCGTGGCGCCGCTCGACGTGATCGACGGCTACAGCCAGATCGTGGACGCGTCCTTCCGCATGTACGACGCCATGGTGCTGGTGCCCGACATGGCCCTCTACAAGCAGGCCAGGGCCGTGACCATGCTGGGCGAGGCCAAGGACGTGCTGTCCAGGGAGCGGGCCATGGTCGCGGTCGTGCTGGCCAGGGGCCGGGTCGAGCCCGCGGAGCACGAGGCGTTCACGGGGATGGTGGCCACCAGGCGGCTGCTGTTCTCGCAGGCGCTCTCGCACCTCGACCGCGACCTGCGCGGCCCGTACGCGCGGCTGGCCGAGTCACCGGTCTACAAGGAGTTCCTGGACGCCGAGGACGCCATCCGGGGCCAGGCGGCCACGAACGGCCTGCCCGTCACGGCCGCCACCTGGCCCGTCGACGGCCAGAACCTGTGGGCGGCGGTCGAGCGCAACCAGGCCCTGGCCGTCAAGAGCCTCGTGAGCCGGGTGACCCCGGCGGCCATCGGCATGCTGATCAAGATCGGGGTCGCGGGCGGTCTCGGCCTGATCGCCGTCATCGCGTCGATCATGCTCTCGCTGCGCTTCCGCAAGCGGCTGGTGCGCGAGCTGGCCGGGCTCCGCGACGCCGCCACGGAGCTGGCCGAGGTGCGACTGTCCGGCCTGGTCAAGCGGCTGCGCACGAACACCGCCCCGCCCACCGCCGACGAGGTCGCCCCGATCGAGGTCAAGTCCCGCACCTCCGAGGTACGCGACATCGTCCAGGCGTTCAACGACGTGCAGTCCACGGCCGTCGCGGCCGCGGTGAGCCAGGCCCGGCTCCGGCACGGCGTCAGCCAGGTCTTCGTGAACCTGGCCAGGCGCAACCAGTCACTGCTGCACCGGCAGCTGCTCCAACTCGACAGCATGGAGCGGGCGACGGAGGAGCCCGAGGCCCTGGCGGACCTGTTCAAGCTCGACCACCTCACCACGCGCATGCGCAGGCACGCCGAGAGCCTCATCATCCTGTCGGACCAGGCGCCCGGGCGCGGCTGGCGCAACCCGGTGCCGATCCTCGACGTGCTGCGCGCGGCCGTCGCGGAGGTCGAGGAGTACGAGCGGGTCGAGATCCTCCAGCCGCCGCCGGTCGCGCTGCACGGCGCGGTGGTCACGGACGTAGCCCACCTGATGGCCGAGCTGATCGAGAACGCCACCCTCTTCTCGCCGCCCCAGACCAGGGTGGACCTGCGGACCTCGACCACCCCGCACGGTCTGATGATCGAGGTCGAGGACCGCGGTCTCGGCCTGGTCAGGGCCGAGCTGGACGAGCTCAACGAGCGGCTGGCGAAGATGCCGGAGTTCGACCTGGCGCAGAGCGACCGGCTCGGCCTGTTCGTGGTGAGCAGGCTCGCGGCCAGACACGGCATCAAGGTCACTCTCGCGCCCTCCCCGTACGGCGGCCTGACCGCGATGGCCTCCCTGCCCTCGTCGCTCCTGGCCGATCAGCCGGTCATGAGCGGGCGGTAGCCCCTACGACACGACCTGGAGCAGCGCCTGGTTCTTGGCCTTGGCCGGCTCGGCCAGCCGCTGGATCTCGTTGCCCGCGCTGTCGAACACGACCAGCGTGTTGTGGGCGTGGCCGGCCGCGTGGGCGGCCGTGTGGCCGCCCGCGTGCCCCGGCTGCGCGGGCGCGGCGGCCATCCGCATCACGAGACGACCGTCCGGCAGGTAGTACGCGCCGATCGCGTTGCCCTTGGCCGGCAGCTTCAGCCTCTTGCCCGTCGGGACCTCGACGATGACCGGCTTGAACGTGGTGGGCCAGGTCCTGGTGCCGGACGCCTGCGTGCCCTCCGGGAACGCCACGACCGCCTTGCTGCCGTCGGGCGACAGGCTCTGCACGTGGTTGATGGACTTGACGTTCTTGACCATGGCGGTCTTGCCCGTCTTGGTGTCGAGCCGGTAGAGGGCGTCGCCGGTGCTGGTGTAGCCGGCGAGATAGCGCCCGTTCCCCGCCCAGGCGAGGTGGCAGACGCCCTTGGACACGCCCAGCTTGTGCGGGGCGTTGCTGCCGTCGGCCCGGACGGCGTTGATCGTGCCGTTCGCGCTCGGGTATGCCACCTTGGTCGAGTCGGCGGACCAGACCGGGGTGAGGCACGGCGTACTGCCCTGGAGACCGCTGACGATCGTGCTGGTCTTGCCGCGCTGCCTGATGTTGAGGTTGCCGCTCTCGGTGATCCAGGCGGCCTTCGTACCGTCGGGCGACGCCGCGAACTGCGTGGCTCCGAAGCTGGCGAGCGGGTGCCACTCGCCGGCGGCCGTGTATCGGCTGAGCTGGTTGCCTGCCGCCGCGTAGACGGCGGCCCCGGACAGATCAGGCGTGGGCGCCGCCCACGCCGCCGACGGGACGACCAGAGCGGCGCCGAGTGTGGCACCAGTCACAATGCGTATCTTCATGATTACACATCGTGCCTGGGAAACGTCACAAACGCAGGAACGGCTCGCCGAAGTGAGCGGTCGCGAGAATCGCGCGCTCTGCCCTGAGCGCCGCGAGCACCTCCGCCCGCGTGCGCGCGGCCGTCTCCTGATCGTCGTCGTAGGCGTACCGGATGGCCGGGTCGTCGAGCTGCACCGGGTGGAGCACGAGGTCGCCGGTCATGGCCACGTCGCCGACCCTGGCGATCTGGTGGCCCGGCGTGTGCCCGGGCGCGTGATGCACGTGGACGCCCGGTGAGACCTCGGCGTGGCCCTCGACGACGTGCAGCTGCCCCTTGATCGGGGTGAGGAGCCGGTCGAGCACGAGGCCCTGCGCGGCGTCCACCTCGGCCTGCTGGAGGACGTACCGGGCGTTCTCGAACGCGGGCCTGCCGTCGGTCACCACGCCGCTGGCGTGGTCGCTGTGCAGGTGCGTCAGGACGACGGTGCCGATCTCGGCGGGCGAGACGCCCGCGGCGGCCAGCTCGCCGGCCAGGGTGCCGGGAACGGGGGCCCAGCTCGCGGCCGGTGAGTCTTCGTCACCGATGCCGGTGTCGACGAGGGTCAGCCGACCGGCCGCGTCGCGGATCAGATAGCAGTGGAAGTGCAGGACCCAAGGCTCGTCCTGAAGCCCGGAATCGGGGAACATCTCGGCGAGCGGGCGGCGGATCGCCGCTCCCATGGGACCTACGGCGTCGCAGAGCGGCGTCACCTCGACGCCGGACACTGTTATAGATGTATGCGGCACTCGCCCAGATTAGGCGGCTACGGCTACCTGCTGCCGACGCGGAACGAACTCGTTCTCGATGTCGGCCGCGTAGACGGCGCGGCAGCAGTGCGCGCACCTGTACACGATCGGGCCCTCGTCGAGCTCGTGGTGGCACCGCGGGCAGTGGTTGACGGTCTTCATGGGTGCTCCCCCAAGGAGTTTCTGTTGGTTCTATGGAACCCTCACCGAGTTGCAGGGGTCCTGCATGTCACTTGACACGATGGCGCTGCTTCGGCGGGGGCCCTATGCCCTCCGGCACACCGGGTGCGGTAATTTTCCTCGCAGTACGGTGCCGAGAAGAACATTGTCACGCCCCCCTGCCCGCGTCCGTGGGAGAAACTCCGAGAACGGTCCGGGAATAGCCCAAGAGGGCTAGGCGTTGAGTGGACCAGATGGTGTGGTATCTTGCCACCAGGCGTCGAGCTTCGGCTCCGCTGATCTTCATCTGAGTCTCGCCCCGGTTCTCTCGAGGGGCCCGGCTTCCTTTCTTTTCGCACCGCGCCCGACCGCTTTCGGGCTGGTCCGGCGCATTCCCCCAAAGGGGTTTCACCATGTCTGTACACATTCCTGAGCAGCGTGCGGACGTGCCCGTCCGCCAGGTCGAGGGCCTCCTGGACGTACGCGAGAAATCCGCGTTCCTCCGGGCCGGGCACCTCCCCGGACCCGGCGACGTGCGCCTCACGCCCGACAAGGTACGGCAGTTCGACCTGCGGCCCGGCGACCACGTCGTCGCGTCGTTCGCCGGCAACAAGCTCGTCGGCGTCACCTCGGTCAACGGCGCCGCGCAGTGGCGCGACCGGCCCGGGTTCGCCGAGCTGACACCCGTACATCCGACCGAGCGGCTCCGCATCGAGACCGAGTCGCTCAGCACGCGCGTCATCGACCTCTTCGCGCCCATCGGCAAGGGGCAGCGCGGCCTCATCGTCGCCCCGCCCAAGGCCGGCAAGACCATGGTCCTGCAGGCGCTGGCCGCCGCGATCACCCGCAACCACCCCGAGGTGCACCTCATGGTCCTCCTCGTGGGCGAGCGGCCCGAGGAGGTCACCGAGATGCGCGCCACGATCTCCGGCGAGATCTTCTACTCCACCTTCGACCACCCCGACCGCGACCACACCGCCGTCGCCGAGCTGGCCATCGAACGCGCCAAGCGGCTCGTCGAGTCCGGCCAGGACGTCGTGCTGCTGCTCGACTCGCTGACGCGGCTGGGGCGGGCGTACAACAACCTGGCGCCCGGCGGCGGCCGGGTCCTCACCGGCGGCATCGACGCCGGGGCCCTGTACCCGCCCAAGCGTTTCTTCGGCGCCGCCCGCAACGTCGAGGGCGGCGGCTCCCTCACCATCCTCGCCACCGCCCTGGTGGACACGGGGTCGCGGATGGACAACAACCTGTACGAGGAGTTCAAGGGGACGGGGAACATGGAGCTGCACCTCGTCCGCGAGCTCGCGGAGCGGCGGCTCTTCCCGGCCGTGGACCTGGACGCCTCGGGGACCCGGCGGGAAGAGATCCTGCTGCACACGGAGGAGCGGCAGGTGGTGTGGCGGCTGCGGCGCATGCTCACCTCCCTGGAGAAGCGGCAGGGGCTCGAGATTCTCGTCGACAAGCTCCGCGCCACCCCCTCCAACGCCGCCTTCCTCCTCGAAGCCACCACCGCCGCCTGACCCCCACCCCGGCGCGCCACCTCTCAGCGGAACCGCCCCCAGGGGATGCACACCCCCACCCGACGCGCTCCGATCGGCGCCGTAATGCCCCGCCCCGCGCCACCCTCAAAGGACGCACGCCACCACCCAACGCCCGCGTGGTGATGTGCACGTCAGGAGCCAAGCCCCGTGGGAAGGGTCCCGGGGTGGTGGACGAGAATGGGCGGCATGCTGGCCGATATCGTCGAATACCTAGCGTGCCCCGTCTGCCGAGCCACCCTCCGGCTCGACGCCGGCGCGCTGCGGTGCGCCCAAGGGCACGCCTTCGACATCGCCAAGCAGGGCTACGTAAGCCTCCTGGTCGGCAACAAACCCCCGGGAACGGCCGACAGCCCCGAGATGGTGGCCGCGCGGGTGCGATTTCTCGACGCGGGCCACTACGCGCCACTGCACGACGCAGTAGCAGAAACTGTACGAAAGTACGCGTGCAGCAAGAACGTTCCAGCAAAACGTGAGTACTCCACCGAAACGAATGACGGCACGGGGCTGAGGGCGTACCGTGGGGCGGGAGTGGAGGCCGGTTACGGCGCTGGATCAACGGATCCCGCGTACGAGCCGGAAATCGACGGTGATCGTCGCGCGGAGGGCAGGGCCGCGCCGTTGATCGTCGACGCAGGCGCGGGCACCGGGCACTACCTGGCGGCCGTGTTGGACGCGGTGAACGATGGCATCGGGATGGCGTTCGATGTGTCGAAGCACGCTGTACGCCGGGCGGCGCGGGTGCATCCCAGGGCAGGGGCGTTCGTGGCCGACGTGTGGCGTCCGCTCCCCATCAGGGATGGGGTGGCCGATGTGGTGATGGACGTGTTCGCGCCCAGGAACGGGCCCGAGTTCGGCAGGATCCTGAGGCCCGACGGCGTCGCGGTGGTCGTGACCCCGGCGGCGCGGCATCTGAGCCCGCTGGTCGAGGAGCTCGGGCTGCTCTCCGTGGACGACGAGAAGGAGCGCAGGCTGGCGCGGAGCCTGGAGGGCTTCGCCGAGGTGGAGCGACGTTCGGTCGAGTTCAAGATGGAGCTGGGGCATGACGGCATCGCCCAGGTGGTCGGGATGGGCCCGAGTGCGTGGCATACCGACCCGGCCGAGCTCGACAGGCGAATAGCGGGATTTATCTCCCGAAATGCCATGAACAGACAGCAAAAAGTAGTAACGCACGCAGCGTTTCACCTGTCTATCTTCGAGCCCGTACCCCGATCAAGACCCGTTCCTTGACGGGCATGTGGGACTGGTGTTACTGATGGGGCATTTAGTCCGAAATTCCCCCACATTCCCTGAGTTTTTCCCCGGAACACGCGCAATACTGGACGGCATCCCGCGCCCGGAGGCACGGGACATCAATGGGAGGGGGCGCACCGGATGAAGGCGGAGGAACGCTGGCAGGCCAGGTTCCGCGCGTCGCGCATGACGCTGCCGTCCTGGGCACGCCAGGCCCCCAACCGCTCCATCTACCGCTCCAACGCCACCGGCACCTGGGAGGTCTACGCCTGGGACCGCGTGAGCGGCGCCGTCCGCCAGGTCACCGACCGCCCGAAGGGCACCGCGTACGCCGCCATCGACCCCACCGGCCAGTGGATCTACTGGTTCGCCGACACCGCCGGCGACGAGTTCGGCGTGTGGTGGCGCCAGCCGTTCGCCGGCGGCCCCAACGAGCCGGTCGCCCCCGACCTGCCGCCGGGCCAGCCCGGCGGCCTCGCCCTGTCCACGACGGGCGTCGCGGCGATCAGCATGGCCAGCGAGGGCACGTTCAGGATCCATGTCGTACGCGTCGGCGGCCCGGCGAGTCTCCTGTACGAGCACAGCGAGGCCGCCTGGGTGGCCGACATGTCCCTCGACGGCTCGCTCATCGCGATCAACCACGGCGAGTACGGCGACTTCCGCCACCCCGCGCTCCGCGTCGTCCGCCCGAGCGGCGAGACGGTGGCCGAACTGTACGACGGGCCCACCAAGGGCGTCACCGGCCTGCACTTCGCCCCCGTCGTCGGCGACCGCCGCCTGCTGGCCCTGCACGAGCGCCGCCAGCGCCACGAGCCACTGGTCTGGGACCCGGTGAGCGGCGAGCAGCGCGAGATCTGGCTGAGGGACCCCGGCGACCTGAACGCCGAGTGGTACGACGACGGCCGCGGCCTGCTCATCCTGCGCGACCACCGCGCCCGCACGCACCTGCACCGCTACGACCTCGCGGGCGGCGGCCTGACGCTCATCGACACGCCGCACGGCGTGATCGAGGAGGCGTCCCCCCGGCCCGGCGGCCACGTCGAGTACTCCTGGTCCAGCGCCTCGCGCCCGCCGGTCATCCGCTCCAGCAGCGGCCAGGTCGTGGTCAATCCCGGCGGCCCGCCCGCCCCGCCGAGCGTCCCCGTCGAGGACATCGACGTCGACGGCGAGGGCGGCCGCATCCACGCGCTGGTCTCCAAGCCCGAGACGGGCGTCGCCCCGTACCCGGCCGTCTTCCTGCTGCACGGCGGCCCGACGGCGCACGACCGCGACGCGTTCTCGCCGGAGGTCGCGGCCTGGGTGGACGCGGGATTCGCGGTGGTGCGGGTCAACTACCGGGGCTCGACCGGGTACGGCTCCGCCTGGCGCGACGCGCTGCACGGCGACGTCGGGCACATCGAACTGGCCGACGTGGCCGCCGTACGCCAGGTCGTGGTCGATCGCGGCATCGCCGACCCGAACCGGATCGTGCTGGCCGGCGCGGCCTGGGGCGGCTATCTCACGCTGCTCGGCCTCGGCACCCAGCCGGAGCTGTGGGCGGCCGGCATCGCGGCGGTGCCGATCGCCTGCCACCAGACCTCGTACGAGGACGAGGCGGAGAGCCTGCGCGCCTACCACCGCGCGCTGCTCGGCGGCTCACCCGACGAGCAGCCGGAGCAGTACGCGGCCAGCTCCCCCATCACCTACGTCGACCAGGTCAAGAGCCCGCTGCTGATCCTCGCGGGCGAGAACGACACGCGCTGCCCGCTGCGCCAGATCGAGAAGTACGTGGCCAAGCTGGCCGAGCACGGGCGCGAGCACGAGGTCTACATGTACGACGCCATCGGCGGCTCGCTCGTGGTGGCGGAGCGGATCGCGCAGACCGCCCTCCAGCTCGAATTCGCCAGGAAGCACCTGGATCACAGTGACATTTGACACACTGTAAGAAGTTTCCCGACTGATCGACTTGACCGTCAGACTCTCTCGGTGACAGCATGTGCCGACGCTGTTACAGGGAGGCGTTATTGAGCGTGTTAGCGGGCGCGCAGCACCACGATGGCCAGGTCGTCCTGGCTCGGCTCGGAGGCGAACTCCGCCGCGCCCCTGCGGATGCGCTCGGCCACCGCTCTGGCCGACAGCCCGGCGCATTCGGCCAGCAGCTTGGCCAGCCCGCCGTCGTCGTCGAGCAGCCGTCCGCCCGAGCGCCGCTCCGTCACCCCGTCGGTCACCGCCAGGAGCACGTCGCCGTGCTCAAGATGCACGGTGTCGGCCTCGAACATGACCTCGTGGAAGACCCCCAGCAGCGACTGCGGCGTGGTCACGGCCTCCACCTTGCCGCTCGGCTTGAGCCGCAGCGCCTCGGGGTGCCCGGCCGACACCAGGCGCACCTCCAGCCCGGTCGCCACGGGCGTGATGTCGCCGTGCAGCAGCGTGAGAAACCTGGCGCGCTCGCCCTCCTCCAGGATCGCCTGGTTGAGCCGCCCGAGCACCGCTGCCACGCCGTACCCCTCGCGGGCCAGCAGCCGCAGCGTGTGGCGGGCGAGCCCGGTCACGGCTGCGGCCTCGGGGCCCGTGCCGCACACGTCGCCGATCGCGAACCGCCACGAGTCGTCGCCCGCCTTGAACAGGTCGTAGAAGTCGCCGCCCACCTCGTTGGTCTCGCCGGCGGGCTCGTAGATGACGCCGTAGTCAAGCCCGGGGACCTCGGGCTCGTTGGGCGGCAGCAGGCTGCGCTGGAGCGCCCGGTTGGCGGCGGCCTGCTGTGCGTAGAGCCGGGCGTTGTCCATGGCCAGCGCGGCACGCCTGCCGATGTCCTCGGCGAACTGGATGACGTCGTCGGGGAAGCGGTCGGGCCGGCCCAGGCACATCATGCCGAGCCCCCGCCCGCGCGCCGTGAGCGGCACCGCGAGCACCTGCGAGTCGGCCAGGTGGACGGTCGAGGTGACCCTGGTGTCGGCGGCGGCCACGTCTATACCGGCGAGCTGCTCGCGCAGCCCGTCGATCCTGGCCTCGTCGGCGTGCCAGAGGTAGACCAGCCGCATCGGCCCGACGGAGTTGTCGGAGGTGTAGACGGCGCACCAGCTGGACAATCGCGGGACTACGACCTGGGCGACGAGGGCAGGTACCATGTCAGGGTCGAGCGTGCCCGCGAGCAGGTCACTCGCATCAGCGAGGAACCCGAGCCAGTGCGGGCCTCGGGCGCTCTCCTCCAGCCATTCGGCGGCGACCCTGTCCGGGGAGCCAGGTAGCGTGAGCCTAGCCCAGTGGACACGGGAATCGCCCGTGAAGGTGACGCCCCACTCTTCGACGTTCGCGGAAGGAGCTTTCGGATCACCCTGTGAGAGGCTTCGCTGCCTCAGTTCGACCTGTACGGCATCCCCGAGATGCTTCCAGATCACCTCAAACGGCTCGTCAGCGACCTGTTCGGCCAAATCTCCCGCGACTTGTTCGGCGGTATGGAGCACGCCGCCGGTGGCCCACGCGGTCATCACCTCGCGCGTGAACCTCATCGCAGCCGTCACAGCGGTCTCGCCGGGCGCGAAGGTCGCAGCGAGCACGGCATGGGGAGAAGCAGTCATCCCACCGTGCCTACCACACTTCCAGCTGACTTGGGGTAAATCCAAGGGCAGGACTCAGAGCTACTCATCGTGACAGACTTGTATCACTCGCCGGAGCCCGCCGCGAGTGAAGGAGGCCCCATGACCACGGCCAAGGCCGCGCCAACCCCGGAGGAGAGGACCTACACCGAGTCGGATCTCATTCCCATCCTTGAGACCCTTTTCTCTTGGCGTGATGGTGATTTCCGGCGTCGTGTCCCCCACGCGCCTCCCGGGATCCTCAGCGAGGTCCGGCTGCTGCTCAACGAAGTGGCCGACCGCCGCGAACACCTGGCGAACGAGCTGGTGCGCGTTCGCAAAGAGGTCGTCAAGGAAGGGCGGTTCGGCGAGCGGCTGACGCCCGGGCCGGGCGTCGGCGCGTGGGCGGAGAGCGTCGAGTCGGTCAACCAGCTGATCGACGCCCTGGTGAGCCCCGTGAGCGGCGCGGCCGACGTGATCGACGCGGTCGCCAAGGGCGACCTGTCGCGCCGGATCGACCTCGACCGGTCCGCCAGGGGCGAGGTGCGGCGCCTCGGCAAGGCCATCAACGGCATGGTCGACCAGCTCGCGCTGTTCAACAGCGAGGTGACCAGGGTGGCGCGCGAGGCCGGCACCGAGGGCCGGCTGGGCGGCAGCGCCAACCTGCGTGGCATGTCGGGAAGCTGGCGTGACCTCACCGAGGCCGTCAACACGATGTCGTCCCGCGTGGCCGCGCAGGTGCGCGACATCGCGGTCGTGACCACCGCGGTGGCCAAGGGCGACCTGAGCCGCAAGGTGACGGTCGACGCCGTGGGCGAGATGTTCGAGCTGAAGAACACCGTCAACACGATGGTCGACCAGCTCTCCGGCTTCGCCGAGGAGGTCACCCGAGTCGCCCGCGAGGTGGGCACCGAGGGCCAGCTCGGCGGCCAGGCCCAGGTGACCGGCGTCTCGGGCGTCTGGAAGGACCTCACCGACAACGTCAACTTCATGGCCAACAACCTGACCTCCCAGGTGCGCAGCATCGCGACCGTGGCGACGGCGGTGGCCCAGGGCAACCTGTCGAAGAAGATCACCGTCGATGCGCAGGGCGAGATCCTGCAGCTCAAGGACACCCTCAACACGATGGTGGACCAGCTGTCGTCGTTCGCCGACGAGGTCACCCGAGTCGCCCGCGAGGTGGGCACCGAGGGCAAGCTGGGCGGCCGGGCCGAGGTGAAGGGCGTGTCCGGGGTCTGGAAGGACCTGACCGACAACGTCAACTCGATGGCCAACAACCTGACGTACCAGGTGCGCAACATCGCCCAGGTGACCACGGCCGTGGCCAACGGCGACCTCACCCGCAAGATCGACGTGGACGCCCAGGGCGAGATCCTCGAGCTCAAGTCGACCATGAACACGATGGTCGAGCAGCTGTCGTCGTTCGCCTCCGAGGTGACCCGAGTCGCCCGGGAGGTGGGCACGGAGGGCCAGCTGGGCGGCCAGGCGCAGGTGCGCGGCGTGTCCGGGGTCTGGAAGGACCTGACCGACAACGTCAACTTCATGGCCAACAACCTGACCTCCCAGGTGCGCCAGATCGCGGCCGTGTCGTCGGCGGTGGCCCAGGGTGACCTGTCGAAGAAGATCACCGTTGACGCGCAGGGCGAGATCCTGCAGCTCAAGGACACCCTCAACACGATGGTGGACCAGCTGTCGTCGTTCGCCGACGAGGTCACCCGAGTGGCGCGCGAGGTGGGCACGCAGGGCCAGCTGGGCGGCCAGGCCCGGGTGACGGGCGTCTCGGGCGTCTGGAAGGACCTCACCGACAACGTCAACTTCATGGCCAACAACCTGACCTCCCAGGTGCGTAACATCGCCGAGGTCACCACGGCCGTGGCCAACGGCGACCTCACCCGCAAGATCGACGTGGACGCCCAGGGCGAGATCCTGGCCCTGAAGACCACCATCAACCGCATGGTGGACCAGCTGTCGTCGTTCGCCTCCGAGGTGACCCGAGTCGCCCGGGAGGTGGGCTCCGAGGGACAGCTGGGCGGCCAGGCCCGGGTCGAGGGCGTCGAGGGCACGTGGAAGCGGCTCACCGAGAGCGTCAACGAGCTGGCCGGCAACCTCACCACGCAGGTGCGCGCCATCGCCACCGTCACCAGCGCCGTGGCCCGCGGCGACCTGACCCGCTCGATCGCCGTCGAGGCGCAGGGCGAGCTGATGGAGCTGAAGGACAACATCAACTCGATGGTGGCCAACCTCCGCGAGACCACCCAGGCCAACCAGGAGCAGGACTGGCTCAAGTCCAACCTGGCCCGCATCTCCAGGCTCATGCAGGGCCACCGCGACCTGCTCGAGGTGGCCAAGCTGACGATGAGCGAGCTGACGCCGCTGGTCTCGGCCCGCTACGGCGCCTTCTACGGCATCGACCCCGAGGGCGACCACGAGCTGATACTGATCGGCGGGTACGGCGTGCGTCCCGACCGGGGCCCGCGCCAGCGGTTCGCGATCGGCGAGGGCATCGTCGGCCAGGCGGCCGCCGAGGGCCGGCACATCATGCTCGACGACGTGCCACCGCAGTTCATCACCATCGACAGCGGGCTCAGCCAGTCCACGCCCGCGCAGATCGTGGTGCTGCCGATCCTGTTCGAGAGCCGGGTGCTCGGTGTGCTCGAGCTGGCCTCGTTCACGCCGTTCGGCGAGGTGCACCTCGACTTCCTGCGCCAGCTCGTCGAGACCATCGGTGTCACGATGAACACGATCATCGCCAACTCCCGCACCGAAGACCTGCTCACCGAGTCGCAGCGGCTCACCAGGGAGCTCCAGGAGCGCTCCGACGAGCTGCAGCGCCAGCAGGAGGAGCTGCGCAGATCCAACGCCGAGCTGGAGGACAAGGCGGCGCTGCTGGCCAAGCAGAACCGCGCGATCGAGATCCAGAACTTCCAGATCGAGCAGGCCCGCCGCACGCTGGAGGAGCGCGCCGAGCAGCTGGCGGTCTCCTCGCGCTACAAGTCCGAGTTCCTCGCGAACATGTCCCACGAGCTGCGCACGCCGCTCAACAGCCTGCTGGTGCTGGCCAAGCTGCTGACCGAGAACGCCGAGGGCAACCTGACCTCGCAGCAGGTGGAGTTCGCCCGCACGATCCACAGCGCGGGCTCGTCGCTGCTCCAGCTCATCAACGACATGCTCGACCTTTCCAAGGTCGAGGCGGGCCGGATGGACATCCACCCGATCCAGGTGTCGCTGCCGAAGATGGTGGACCTGCTGGAGGCGGCGTTCACGCCGCTGGCGCAGGACAAGGGGCTGTCGTTCAGCGTCGACGTCGAGAACGACGTGCCGAAGGAGCTGCGCGCCGACGAGCAGCGCCTGCAGCAGGTGCTGCGCAACCTGCTCTCCAACGCGGTGAAGTTCACGCCGCGGGGCGAGGTGAAGCTACGCGTCTCGATGGCGCCGCCCGGGGTCGACTTCGACGACGACACCCTGCACGGCGCCGACGACCTGCTCGCCTTCCAGGTGATCGACACCGGCATCGGCATCGCGCCCGACAAGCGGGACGTCATCTTCGAGGCGTTCAGACAGGCCGACGGCACGACGAGCCGCAAGTACGGCGGCACGGGCCTGGGTCTCGCGATCTGCCGGGACATCGCCAGGCTGCTCGGCGGCGAGATCCACGTGGACAGCGAGCTGGGCAAGGGCAGCTCGTTCACGCTCTACCTGCCGGCCTCCTACACCGGCCCGCTGGCCGCCACCGACGGCGGCGTGGCCCGCCGCCAGCTGATGACGGCGCCGGCGGAGGAGTCGGCCGCCGCGGTCGCGCCCGAGCCGCCGCTGCCGCTCGACCTGCCGATGCACGAACTGGTCGAGCCGGTGGAGACCCCGGCCCAGTGGCAGGGCGACGACCCGCTCAGCGGCGCCAAGATCCTCATCGTGGACGACGACATCCGTAACGTGTTCGCGCTGACCAGCGTCCTGGAACGACATGGTTCCACGGTCGTCTACGCTGAAAACGGTCGGGAGGGGATCGAGCAGCTCGAACGAAACGAGGACGTCGCGCTCGTGCTGATGGACATCATGATGCCGGAGATGGACGGCTGGGCCACCACCTCCGCCATCCGGCGCATGCCTCAGTTCGCCGACCTGCCAATCATCGCGCTGACCGCCAAGGTCATGCGGGGCGATCGCGAGAAGAGCATCGCCTCCGGCGCGTCCGACTACGTCCCCAAGCCGGTGGACGTGGACCGCCTGCTCGAACGCCTGCGCGGCTGGCTGAGCCGCGGGCGCGGGTCCATGTCCGACTCGTCAGCCTCAGCAGCCGAAGGGTCGTGATCGATGCCAGATCGCGCCAAGATTCTCCTCGTTGACGATCGCGAGGAGAACCTGATCGCCCTCGAAGCCATCCTCAGCTCCCTCGACCTGGTGCCGGTGCGCGCCAGGTCGGGCGAGGAGGCCCTCAAGGCGCTGCTCAACACCGAGTTCGCCTTGATCCTGCTGGACGTGCGCATGCCCGGCATGGACGGCTTCGAGACTGCCGCGCACATCAAGCGGCGGGAGCGGACCAGGAACATCCCGATCATCTTCCTGACCGTGGTGGACAGCGCGCCCGACTACGCCTTCCGCGGCTACGCGGCCGGGGCGGTCGACTACCTGACCAAGCCGTTCGACCCCTGGGTCCTGCGGGCGAAGGTGTCGGTGTTCACGGAGCTGTACAACATGAACAAGCGGCTGGCCGAGCAGGCGTCCCTGCTCCGCGACCGCGTGAGCGGCGAGCTCCCGCCGGGGGTCGGCGACCACGCCTCGGTGCTGCCCGAGCTGTCGCGACGGCTGACGGCGGTGGAGGACGAGCTGGCCCGGGTTCGGGAGCTGGCCCGCAAGGCCCAGGACCCGGCCCTCACCGTCCCCCTGTCCGACCTCACGGACCGCCTCAACCACCTCCGCGCCGGCTTCGACGCCCTCTCCTGACCCCGCCCCCGCCGGGCATGACGGCGGGGCATGGAGGCGGGGGATGACGGCCGGGCGCGACGGCGGCCGGCGCGTCGCACCGACGACGTGCGGCAACTCGAGCGCAGGCATTACCACGCAACCGCCGCCTCCCAAGCGCCGCGTCGGCGAGGCGTCGGTGGGTGGGAGCGGCCGCGAAGGGGCTCGGGCCAGGAGCCCGGAGGGGCGCGTAACGGGAAGCGCCGTAATCGGGATTCCTGTAGTGAGGGGTGGGGTGGCCGAGGAGCTCCTGGCCGGAGGGTCGCGTGGGGAACGAGGCGACAAGGCTGGAGCGGCGGGGCCGGCCGATGAGGTGGGGAAGTGACCGGCGGGGCGGGATCGCCTGGGGGGTGAGTCAGTGACGGGCGCGTTCCAAGGCATCCCAGAAGCCGCGTCTCAGCGCGTGCCGTACCTCGTCGTGCAGCAGGAAGTCGATCGGCAGGGAAGACCCCTGCAGCAACCGCGCCTCCAGGTCCGAAGGCATTCGCGGCTTGCGCGCCAGCACCGCCTCCAGCCACAGCGCGGGCGCGTCGCGCGCCACGGACTCGCCGAAGTCGTGCCCCTCCCGGTGGGCGGACTTGACCGCGTCCGCCAGCGTGGTGGCGCCGGCGGTGGCCGCGGACGGCGGGGTGACGGGCGCGGGCTGCGGCCCCGTGTACGGCCCCAGCTGGGCCGGCTGGTAGGTGCCGCTGGACGACGGGCTGGCGAACTGTCCGGTGCTGGGCGACTGCGACTGGATGGGCCCGGTCGCCGGAGTGGCCGGCGGCGCGGGTGTGACCGGCGGCTGCTCGGGCTGGTAGCTGGCGTACGTCGGCAGCACGGGCGGCGTGGACGACTGCCCGCGCCCGGACGAGGACCCGTTGGACGAGGACGGCGTGGAGGAGCCGGCGGCGTGGCTGCCGCTGGACGGCGGCAGCGGGGGCAGCGACGGGGGCAGGGCCGGCTGGGCGGGCGGCAGCGAATGGGCGGCCTGCCCGTTGCTGATCGGCTGGTGCCCGTTGGACGACTCCGCGATGCCCGCGACGAGGCTGACGTAAGGGCGCAGGTGGACGGCGCCCAGCTCGACCAGGTCGTCGCATTCCTGGCGCAGCGACCGCGACACGGCCCAGCCGCCGTCGGCCGCGATGTGGATCACGCTGACCCTGATGCCGAGGTCCTGCGCGTCGCACACGACCTGGGCCAGGTCCTCGTCCCCGCTCACGACCACCGCGTCGCAGATGGCGTTGTTGCGGGCGAGCGTCATGAGGTCGCGGTGGACCTGGGCGTCGACGCCTTCGCGCCGGCCCGGCCGGATGCGCGACAGCCTGAGCTTGAGGCCCGGTATGTCGGCCAGCGCGTCGTGCTCCGGCGTGCGACGGCCTTCGACCGTCGCCTCGTACCAGTAGCACCTCAGCAGCGGCAGGCCGGTGCGCTCGCGCGACAGGCTGGTCATCAGCTGGAGCAGCCCCGGGTAGTCCCAGGCAACCGCTTCACGATGACGCGTGCCGTGCACGGCCATCGCGCCATCGGCCAGCAGATAGCCGGCGTCCACGAACAGCGCACAGCGATCCACTTAGCACCGCCCCTTTCCTGGTGGTCCGTCCTGGCTGGCTCTGCACCGTCAGAGACCGGACTCGGCGGCCCTCTCTCAGGGTAATGAAAGCTGGTGATCGCGCGAGGGTTAATCCCGACGATTCGGCATCGACCCGCTGCCACCCCGGAGCATTCAGGCAGACCGTACCAGTTTGTCCCGTTCACAGTCATGATCGCGCTCGGACGCTCAACGCGGCCACCCCGAACAGCACGACATCCTTGTCCGTCGCGATCGTCAGCCCCGGATCCACCCCGAGTTCGGCCCCGACCGTGTCGACGTCGACGCCGAACGTCATCTCCGCCGCGCCGGTCGAGGACTCGTCGAAGACGTTCGACGCGTCCCGATCGCCGCCCTCGGGGGCGAGCGCGCCGGACCCGAGCGAGACCTTGTCACCCTTGAGGTCGGCGTCGCCCTCCCACGTCACCAGCTCGACCCTGGCGGGCGAGGCGGCCGGGCTCAGCCCGCCGAGCGGGATGCGCACCCGTCCCGCCGACCCGCCGACCACGGTGGCCGCGTCGAGCACCATGGCCTGGCTGTACGGCTCCGCGGGATCCGTCACGATCAGCACCAGGCTCCATCCGGCATGCCGGGACACCCCTTCTTCCATGGGCATGTCGGCCGCCCACCACGTGCCGTTGCGGTCGGAGGCGGAGACCAGCTCGCTGACGTCGGCGTACGCCTGGTAGACGGCCCCTGACGGCAGCTCGCGGAGCGCCACGTCGTCGGGTTTGACCAGCGTGTACTGGCGCCGCCCCGGCGGTCTGACCTTGATGGGCCCGGCCGTCGTCGCGCTCGCGGACCAGTAGAGGCCGGCCCACACGACCTTGCTCCCCTTGGGCAGGCTCAGCTCGGCCCCGCTGGACGCGCCGGTGCCGGAGCTGCCGTCCCGGTCGAGCGCGGTCATCGGCCAGAGGTCGTTGTCGCGCTGGCCGCGCCGGCGCTTTCGGGCCTCCGCGCAGCCGTCCGCCGTCTCGGGGCAGGTCAGCAGCGAGTTGCCGATCGCCCGGACGGCCACCTTCCCGTCGGTGGCGAACCTGGCGGGCGCCCCGGTCGTCCGTACGCCGTCCTCGGCCTGCGCCGTCACGTGCAGCGGGCCCGAGTCGATCCGGACGGCCGGGCCCGCGCCCTCCGGCGCCTCCGCCGCCACCCGTACCCGCAGGAACAGCGCCGTGCCCTGCCCCGCCGCCAGCGGCGCCCTGGCGCACCGCGCGTCGTGCCCGGAGGGGCGGCACGCCCACCCGTCCACGGTGCCCACGGTGTCGCGGTCGTCGCGGCGCGCGGGCGGGACGAGCGTCACGCCGGAGGGCAGGTCCACGAACGCCGTCAACTCCTCGCTGGGCGCCTCGCCATAGTTGCGCAGGCGCAGGCCGACGATGCCGGGCCGGGCGTGTACGAGCGAGCCCAGCGCCTCGACGGTGGCACGCAGCCGCGCCTTGCCCGGCTCCCCGCTCGTGACAGGGCTCTTGACCGGGCTCCTGGCCGGCGGCCGCACCCGCGTGGGTTCCTCGCTCTGCAACGGCACCGGCACCGGCATGGGCTCGCCGGCGAACGGCGGCGGCCCCGCGACCGGCACGGCGGCGGTGGGCCTCGCGATCGGCTTCTCGTCGGTGACCAGCAGCAGCCCGGCCGCCACGGCCACGGTGACGGCCATGCTGCCGGCCATCGCGGCCAGCTGCTGCCTGGGCCCCCGCCACAGCCGGCGGAACGCCCGCAGCAGCCCGCCCGCGCCGCCGCCCGCGGCCGACTTCGCCAGCGTCGTCGCATACCCGCCGAAGATCGGCCCCGCGACCAGCGGACCGACCATGACGCGCAGCCCGCGGTTGACGTCGGTCAGCTCCAGCAGGACCCCGTTGCACTCCTCGCAGGCGCCCACATGCTCGTCGACCACCTTGGCGTCGCGCCTGGTCAACCCGTCGCGGACGTACGCGCCCATCTTGCCCAGGACGGGCCGGCAGTCGTGCTTCGGCGGCGAGCCCAGGTGCATCTGCAGGTACGCCTGCCGCAGCCCCTCCCTCGCCCGGTACGCGAGCGCCGCCACGCCGTTGGGCGACAGGCCCAGCAGCGGCGCCACCTGGGCCGGTTTGCACCGTTCGACCTCGATGTGCCAGAGCACCGCCCGCCACCGCTCGGGCAACGACAGGAACGCCTTGGCGATCAGCGACTTCTCCAGCTCCACGAGCGCCGGATCGACGAACGGCACCCCCGGGTCGTACTCCTCGATCTCGCCCGTGGCCACCTGACGGCTCTCGATCCTGGAGCGGTCGTAGACCGTGCGACGCACCACCGTCAGCAGATAGGTGCGGAAGCCGGACTCGGGCCCGCCGCCCCTGCCGACCAGGTCGAGGATCTTCGTGAACGACTCCGCGACCACGTCCTCGACCTCGGAGCGCCGGACGAGCTGCCTGGCCAGCGCGCGGGCGGCGGCGGCGTGGCGCTCGTAGAGCTGCCCGTAGGCGGCGGCGTTGCCCTCTCTGACCGCCTGGAGAAGCTCTGCGTCGCTTTGCGGAGTTCCGCCACCCATAGTGACCTCACGATTACACGGGGTTGCCTCGCGCATTCATTCCGCACTCCCCGCCGGGACTAAACCGCACCCGCGCCTTTACCTTCGAGAGGTTTCGAGGGCGCCGCGACGGGCCCTCCGGCCGGACCCATAAGCTTGGGCGCATGACGGATCGCGACAACCTGCTGGCCGAGATCAAGAGCAAGGCCGTCGTCCACGGCAAGGTCATCCTCTCCTCCGGCATGGAGGCCGACTTCTACCTCGACCTGCGCCGCATCACCCTCGACGGTGTGGCCGCGCCGCTCGTCGGCCGGGTGATGCTCGACCTGACGGCCGACCTGGAGTTCGACGCGGTGGGCGGGCTCACGCTGGGGGCCGACCCGGTCGCGGGCGCGATGCTGCACGCGGCGGCGGCGCGCGGGCGCACGCTCGACGCGTTCGTGGTGCGCAAGGCGCAGAAGCAGCACGGCATGCAGCGCCGGATCGAGGGGCCCGAGGTGAAGGGACGGCGCGTGCTGGCCGTCGAGGACACCTCCACGACGGGCTCCTCGCCGCTGACGGCCGTGGAGGCGCTGCGCGAGGCGGGGGCCGAGGTGGTGGCCGTGGCCACGATCGTCGACCGGGGCGCGCGCGAGCGCATCACCGGTGAGGGACTGGAGTACCGCTCGGTCTTCACCCTCGGCGACCTCGGGCTCTGAAACTCCGGAGCCGCCGAGCGTCAGCCGCCGGCCGACTTGACGGTGAACGCCTCCCGGGCGCCGGCCTTCCCCTGCTCGCGCGGCTTGCCGTTCTCGGTGACGCGGACGGTGCCCGCGTCGCTGAGCACGACGTCGAGCTCCGGCTCGTAGTAGCTGACCTCCTCGCCCCTGCTCATCTCGCGATACTGCAGCACGTCGCCGCCCGGCACGCGTACGGTGACGATGGGGCAGGCATCGACCAGGCACTCGATGTGCACGGTCGGCACCCGCGCGGTGGTCTCCGCGGCGGGGCCGGGCGTGACGGCCGACGCGCGCTCGCGTTCGGGCGGCGTCGCGCCGAACGAGCCGAACAGCGCGCGGCCGCCGATGACCAGCAGCGTCACCACGGCGCCCGCGGCGAGGACGGCGAGCGCCATACGGGCGACGCCCATCGGATCTGACCTGTGGCGTCCCACAGGGGGCAGCGTACCCCGGGTAACCCCCGGTTTTCGGCTCAGAACTGGGTGTCGGTCGGCACGCGGTGGTGTTTGCCGTTGGGCTCGGGAAGGCTCTTGTGCTCCCTGCGCTTCTTGATCACCTCGACGATGATCGGGATCAGCGAGATGAACACGATGACGAAGACGCCCGGCAGGATGTACTTGTCGATCTGCTTGGGGTCGACCTTGCTGCCGAGGAAGTGGCCGAGCAGGAGCAGGCCCTCGACCCAGACGACGCCGCCGACGACGTTCCACAGGAAGAAACGCTTGGCCGGCATCTCCAGCACGCCCGCGACGGGATTCATGAACGTGCGCACGATCGGCACGAACCTGGCCAGAATCACCGCCCTGGCCGGACCGAACTTCTGGAAGAACTCCTCGGCCCTGACGACGTGCTCCCTCTTGAACAAGCGCGAATCAGGTTTCTCGAAGAGCCTGCGGCCGAACCTGGCCCCCAGGAAATGCCCGAGTTGGGCGCCCGCAATGGCGCACAGAGGCGTGCCGATCAAGAGGACGGGAAAGGAGAGCGGCTCGATGCCCATTCCCTGCGCCACCGAGGCCGAGCTGAAAATCCCCGCGGCCACCAGCAGCGAGTCGCCGGGAAGGAAGAACCCGAGCAGCAAGCCCGTTTCGGCGAAGATGATGGCGAGAACGCCGATCGTCGCGAAAGCCCCCAACACGGTCAGCCACCACGTCGGGTCGAGGAGATTCCAGAGCCAGTCCACGCCGAGAGCCTACCTGTAGAGGCGACAAACGCGTTGTGTCTACCACACGGGGTAGTGAGTCGGGATACTGGGCCTGCGCGAAGCCGTTACTTCTCAGGGAGATGAATCATGCCTATTGCGACTCCAGAGGTCTACGCTGAGATGCTCGACCGGGCGAAGGCCGGCGGATTCGCCTACCCGGCGATCAACGTGACCTCATCGCAGACGCTGAACGCCGCTCTGCGGGGCTTCGCCGAGGCCGAGAGCGACGGCATCGTCCAGGTCTCCACGGGCGGCGCCGAGTTCCTGTCCGGCGCGACCGTCAAGGACATGGTCACGGGGGCCACGGCGCTGGCCGAGTACGCGCGGGTGGTGGCCGCCAAATATCCCGTGACGGTGGCGCTGCACACCGACCACTGCCCGAAGGACAAGCTCGACGGCTTCATGAGGCCGCTGCTCGACATCTCCCTGGAACGGGTCGCCAAGGGCCTCGACCCGCTCTTCCAGTCCCACATGTGGGACGGCTCCGCCGTGCCGCTGGAGGAGAACCTGGAGATCGCCAAGGAGCTCCTGGAGAAGTCCGCCAGGGCGCGGATCATCATGGAGATGGAGATCGGCGTCGTCGGCGGTGAGGAGGACGGCGTCGTCGGCGAGATCAACGAGAAGCTCTACACGACCCCCGAGGACGCGCTGGCCACCGCGGAGGCCGTCGGGATCGGCGAGAAGGGCCGCTACCTGCTGGCCGCCACGTTCGGCAACGTCCACGGCGTCTACAAGCCCGGCCACGTCAAGCTGCGTCCGGGCGTGCTGAAGGACATCCAGGAGGCGGTCGCGGCCAAGTACGGCAAGGACAAGCCCTTCGACCTGGTCTTCCACGGCGGCTCCGGCTCGTCGCAGGAGGAGATCCACGAGGCGATCTCGTACGGCGTCGTCAAGATGAACATCGACACCGACACCCAGTACGCCTTCACCAGGCCGATCGCGGACCACATGTTCCGCAACTACGACGGCGTGCTCAAGGTGGACGGCGACGTGGGCAACAAGAAGACGTACGACCCCCGTTCCTACGGCAAGAGCGCCGAGGCCGGCATGGCCAAGCGCGTCGTGGAGGCGTGCGAGAACCTCAAGAGCGCTGGGACGAAGATCTCCTAGCCAGTTTCATGGCCCGGCGGGTATGACTTGTCCTATGGATAACCTTCTCGCCGGGCCGCCCCCGACTCAACTGCCGGATCTGCCCGAGGCCAGGGAGGCGCTCGACTCCGGAGCCAAGGCCGCGGACGTGGCCGCCCGTTTCCCCGCCTACCCGGCGGCCTGGGCAACGCTCGCGGAAGAGTACTTCGCGCAGGGGCACGCCGTCACTTCCTACGCCTTCGCCCGCACGGGCTACCACCGCGGGCTCGACGCGCTCCGCCGCAGCGGCTGGAAGGGACACGGGCCCATCCCCTGGGAGCACGAGCCCAACCAGGGCTTCCTGCGCTGCCTGTACGCCCTGTCCAGAGCCGCTCAGGCGATCGGCGAGAAGGACGAGGCCGAGCGGTGCCTACAGTTCCTCAGGGACAGCACCGAGACGGGCTACGAGGCGCTCGCCAAGGGTTAGCCCTCGTTGTCTTGGGACGAATAGGCACGTTCGGGTAGTCTCTCTACGCAAGAGCCCCTGTCGCGCTTGCGCCAGGGGTTTTCGTTTTGTGCACGGGAGACTGAACCATGCCGGCTGCCGTTCTCGTAGGCGCCCAGTGGGGCGATGAGGGCAAGGGCAAGGCCACCGACCTGCTCGGTGGCGACGTCGACTACGTCGTCCGCTATCAGGGTGGCAACAACGCGGGACACACCGTGGTCATCGGGGACCAGAAATACGCGCTGCACCTTCTACCGACGGGAATCCTGTCGCCCGACGTGGTCCCCGTGATCGGCAACGGCGTGGTCATCGACCCCGGCGTGCTGCTGAGCGAGATCGACGGGCTCGCCGCGCGCGGCATCTCCGCCGAGCGCCTGCTGATCTCCTCGAACGCGCACCTGATCATGCCGCACCACAAGGCCCTCGACAAGGTCACCGAGCGCTACCTCGGCAAGGCCAGGATCGGCACCACGGGCCGCGGCATCGGGCCCGCGTACGGCGACAAGATCGCCCGCATGGGCGTGCGCGTCCAGGACCTGCTCGACCCCGGCATCCTGGCCAAGAAGATCGAGGTCGCCCTGGGCGAGAAGAACCAGGTGCTCACCAAGGTCTACAACCGCCGCGGCATCGACCCCACAGCGGTCCTGGACGAGTACCTCGCCTACGCCGAGCGCCTCAAGCCGCACATCGCCGACACCTCGCTGGTGCTCTCCAAGGCGCTGGACGAGGGCAAGTTCGTGCTGCTGGAGGGCGGTCAGGGCACGCTGCTGGACATCGACCACGGCACCTACCCCTTCGTCACGTCCTCCTCGCCGACCTCCGGGGGCGCCTGCGCCGGGGCCGGGATCCCGCCGAACCGCCTCACCAAGATCATCGGCATCCTCAAGGCGTACACGACCCGGGTCGGCTCCGGCCCCTTCCCGACCGAGCTCACCGACGAGGTCGGCGAGTGGCTGCGCCAGACGGGCGGGGAGTACGGCGTCACCACGGGCCGCAACCGCCGCTGCGGCTGGTTCGACGCGGTCATCGCCCGCTACGCGACCCGGATCAACGGCATCACCGACTACTTCCTCACCAAGCTGGACGTGCTGTCGGGGCTGGAGCGGATCCCGGTGTGCGTGGCGTACGACGTGGACGGGGTGCGGCACGACGAGATCCCGATGACGCAGACGGACTTCCACCACGCCGTGCCGATCTACGAAGAGCTGCCGGGGTGGCAGGAGGACATCACGAGCGCGAAGGACTTCGACGATCTGCCGCCGAACGCGCAGGCGTACGTGCGGGCGCTGGAGGACATGAGCGGCGCCCCGGTCTCGGCCATCGGCGTGGGCCCCGGCCGCGACCAGACCGTGGTGGTGCGCTCGCTCGTCTGAGAGCAGGCGCCGGGGTCCGGCGAGACCGGACCCCGGCACACCGCGAGGCCAGGTGGTGCCTCGGCCTGCCTGGCCTCATATGGTTGGGGTATGCCTCGTTTCCGCCACATCCTGGACACCATGGCCGCCTACAAGCCGGGCAAGGTCGTAGCGACCCCCGACGGCCGGTCGTTCAAGCTGTCCTCCAACGAATCCCCGTACGACCCGCTGCCGTCCGTGGTCGAGGCGATCGCCGAGGGGGCGCGGCAGATCAACCGCTACCCCGACCCCGGCGCCGTCGGGCTGACCGAGGCCATCGCGGAGCGGTTCGGGGTGCCGGCCGACAACATCGCGCTCGGCGCGGGGTCCGTCACGGTGGCGCAGCAGCTGTTCGAGTCGATCGGGGAGCCCGGGGTCGAGGTCGTCTACGCGTGGCGGTCGTTCGAGGCGTACCCGCTGCTGGCCGACCTCGCCGGGGTGAAGTCGGTCATGGTGCCGCTGGCCGGGGAGGACCACGACCTGGACGCCATGGCGGAGGCGATCAACGAGCGCACGCGCATGGTGTTCGTGTGCAACCCGAACAACCCGACCGGCACCTCGATCCGCCGGAGCGCGCTGGAGGCGTTCCTGGACCGGGTGCCCGAGCACGTGCTGGTGGTGCTGGACGAGGCCTACCGGGAGTACGTGCGCGACGAGGACGTCCCCGACGGCCTCACCCTCTACCGCGACCGGCCGAACGTCTGCGTGCTGCGCACGTTCTCCAAGGCGTACGGGCTGGCGGGCCTGCGGGTCGGCTACCTGGTCGCGCACGAGCCCGTGGCGACGGCGATCCGCAAGACGATCATCCCGTTCGCGGTCAACCACCTCGCGCAGGTGGCGGCCATCGCCTCGCTCAAGGCCGAGGACGAGCTGCTGGAGCGGGTCGAGCACGTGGTCAAGGAGCGTACGAGGGTCCGCGAGGCGCTCATCGCCCAGGGCTGGACGGTGCCGCCCACCGAGGCCAACTTCGTCTGGCTCAGGCTCGGTGAGCGCACCCTCGACTTCGCGGCCGCCTGCGCCGTGGAGGGCGTGGCGGTGCGGCCGTTCGCCGGGGAGGGCGCGCGGGTGTCCATCGGCTCCCCCGAGGCGAACGACGCGTTCCTCACCGCCGCCGCGGCCTTCCGCGGCTGATCAGCGGCGGGGCTGCCAGTTGAGGTAGGCGACCGACAGCAGCGTGGAGCCGTACTGCGACTGGACGGCGTGGTCGGCGTAGACCGCCAGCGCGTGCGTGAACAGGGCCGGGTCCCACTGGGCCACCGGCATGTAGCGCGGCGCCTGGAGGTACTGCCCGGCGGCGGCCAGGCCGCCGGTGCCGTCCACCCGCAGGAACGTCGTCGCCACGCCGTTGTCGGTGGTGGCCATGTTCTTGGTGTAGCTGCGGGCGAAGCGGCCCATGTCGGCGTCGGTGAAGGCGAGGCCGAACCGGTGCGCGGCGGCGGCGAACTCGACGTCGATGCCGCCGTGGCTGAGGTCCTCGATCTGCTGCCCGCCCTTGGGCGGCGTGCCGAAGGACGGGGTCCACTCGGAGACGCCGTCCGCCTTGGTGTAGCCGCTGTAGAGCTTGCCGAAGCTGGGCCAGTACGGCCAGTAGTAGGCGTCCTTGTCGTTGGTCTTGAGGTCGCGGGCGAACGTGGCGGCGAGCCGGCGGGTGCGGTCACGGAAGAACGGGTCGCGGGTCGCCGCCGCCAGCTCCGCGTACGTCTGGCCGAGGGCGACGCTCTGGTTGATCGGCTGTTCGACGCCGTCGTAGGGGACGGGCATGCCCTTCGGCCAGATGTAGTAGCCGTCCGCCACCCATTCGGGGTCGTGCGCGGCAGCGGCGTCCCGGCACGCTTTGAGGTATTCGGCGGCCTTGGCCCGGTAGCGGGCGTTGCGCAAGAGGCGCGGGTCCCGGCGGACGATCCGGACGAACGACGCGAGCGGGTAGGTGATCATGCCGGTGTGCACCGAGAAGATCACCGGCGCGGCGGCCAGCTTGAACGTCCCGAGCGCCGGCATCGTCGCCCCCGCCGGCGAGGGGCGCAGGTCCTTGGCCGTCACCATGGTCGGCGACGGGTAGGCGTCGAGGATCCGCTTCACCGCGTAGTCGGGGCTGGCGGGGTCCATCGTCAGGTCGGCGAAGGTGGACACCTTGCTCTTGACGGGGTTGTTCACCTCCAGGGTGAACCGCCCGTCCGAGGTGCCCGCCCGTACGGTCGCCACCGCGTCGTTGACGTTGACGAGCGCGCTGCGCACCTCCAGGAGCGGCTGCCCCGACGCGTCGAGCAGGCTCACGCCGCCCGCGCTGTAGACGAGGCTGCGCCAGGCGGGCAGCGACAGGCCGCGGTAGTCGGTGACGCCGCGCTCGGAGTCGCGGTTGCCCAGCACGAGGTCGGCGTTGTGGATGAGCCGGTCCAGGTAGGTGGTGTCGTGGTAGGCCTCGTACATCCTGATGTAGGCGGCCATCACGTAGGAGGCGCCCCAGCCGAGACCGCCCGCCTCGTTGGTGTCGGTGGGCTGACCGGCGTTGCCGCTCTCGTGGAACACCTTGTCGAACAGGTCGAACGTCTCGCGTGCGGTGTAGTCGTAGCCTGCCGCGGCGCGGGCCGTGCCGGGCAGTGCTGCCAGGGCGCCGAGGGAGAGCGCGCCCACGCCGAATTGGCGGCGAGTAAGCATGGATGACCCTTTCACAACGGGCGGCGTCAGCTCTTGACCGCGCCGCGCATGCCTTCGAGGACGTGTCGTTGCATGATCATGAAGAAGACGACCACGGGCAGGATCGAGATGATCGTGCCCGCCGCCAGGCTGCGGATGTCGGTGCCGGTGATTCCGGCCAGGTAGGCGATCCCCAGGGAGATGGGATACAGGGAGGAGTCCTTCAGCACGACCATCGGCCAGATGAAGCTGTTCCAGACCGAGATGAAGCCGAAGACGCCGAGGATCGCCAGGGTGGGGCGGGCGGCCGGCAGCATGACGTGCCAGAAGATGCGCAGTTCGTGGCAGCCGTCGGTCCTGGCGGCGTCCACCACCTCGCGCGGCACCCCGGCGAAGGTCTGCCGGAGCAGGAAGATCCCGAACGCCGACAGCAGGCCGGGCAGGATCACGCCCAGGTAGCCGTCGGCCATCCCGATCTGGGAGACCACCAGGAACCTCGGCAGCAGCATCACCTCGCCGGGCAGGAACATGGTGGCGAGGATCGCGAAGAAGATCAGGCTCCGGCCGCGGAAGGCCATCTGCGCCAGCGGGTACGCGCACAGAGCCGACACCAGGATGTAGAGCGGCACCATCACGGCCACCAGGAACGCGGAGTTGAGCAGGTAGCGCGGGAACGGGATGGCCGTCCACGCCTCCTTGGCCCAGGTGAGCACCGGGGGCCGGGGGATGATGTCCGGCGGGAAGGAGAAGACGGCCTGGCCGGCCGGTTTCAACGCCGCCGACAGCAGGATGAGAAAGGGGCCGACGAACGCCAGGGCGATCGCGGTGAGCAGCACGTACATGCCCGCGCGGCGCACCCACCAGCCGAGCCTCCGAGTCACCGCTCGTCCTTCCTTCCGCTGGTGAGCCGATAGTTGAGCAGGGCCATCACGATCAGCAGGACCCACAGGACGAGGCCGACGGCGCTGGCGTAACCCATGTCGTACTTCTCGAACGCCTCGGCCCAGATGTAGTAGCCGAGCATCAGGGTGGCGTCCTGCGGGCCGCCCTTGGTCATCACGAAGACGGTCGTGAACGCCTGCATCGCGTCGAGCATGGCCATCGTGACGGTGACCGCGATGTAGGGGACCATCAGCGGGACGGTGATGCGCCGCATCCGGTGCCAGCCGTTGGCGCCGTCTATCTTGGCGGCCTCGTAGAGCTCCGACGGGATCGTCTGGAGGCCCGCGAGGTAGACCATCATGTAGACGCCCATGTTCTTCCAGCCCTCGACCAGGATCAGCGCGGGCAGCGCCCAGACGGGGTCGAGGAGGTACTGGATGGGCTCGTCCAGGATGCCCAGGCCGGTGAGCAGCCAGTTGACCACGCCCTGCTGGTGGAAGACGTAGTTCCAGGCCACCGCGACCGCGACCATCGAGGTCACGACCGGCAGGTAGTAGAGCATCCGGAACGTCCTGATGCCGGGCAGCTTCTGGTTCACCAGCACGGCCAGCGGCAGCGGGAGCACGACGAGCAGCGGGAACAGGCCCACGAGGAACACCAGCGAGTTGCGCAGGGCGGTCCAGAACCTGGCGTCCCCGAGGATCTTGACGAAGTTGTCCAGTCCGGTGAAGACGGGCGGGCTGACGCCGTCGTAGTCGGTGAAGGAGAGCTGGACGGCGGTGACGGCCGGCCAGGCGAAGAACACCCCGAACAGCACCAGGGCCGGTAAGGGGAAGAGGTACGGCGTGTACCAGCGCTGCCCTGGGATCCGGCTGGCGGCCACCGGCCTCACATCCTTCGGTCTTTAATAGTGACGCCCAAAGCCTCGATAAGAGTTGGCCAGAATTTGGACGCAGACTATAGATGGCCGATCTCGACCGTCAAGAGCCGATCTGAGCAGGGACCCTTGACGACTCAGGCGCCGGAGTGTCATTGTGCCGAAAGAATTATTAAGGACGGCCATAATTCTCAGGAGGTCCCCCGATGTCGAGGAGAAGAGCGTTGGGGGCAGGCGCGCTCGCGCTGGCTCTCATGTCGTCCGGCTGCGTGGCCGGAACGTCGGGCAGCACGTCGGGGGGACAGGCGGACGACCAGCCGTTCGAGGGGGAGGTCGAGTTCTGGACGATCAACCTGAAGAAGAACTTCGGCTCCTACATCGACGGGCTCATCGCCCAGTACCAGAAGGAGCACCCCAAGGTCACCGTCAAGTGGGTCGACGTGCCCGGGCAGGACATCGCGACCAAGCTGCTCGCCGCGGTCGCCAGCGGCGACGTCCCCGACGCGGTCAACATCGCCTCCTCCGACCTCGGCCGGTTCACCCCGTCGCTGGCCCCTCTCGACGAGCTGCTCAAGCCCGCCGACCTCGCCGACTTCCAGCCGAACCTGGTCGACTCGCTGCGCGTGGCGGGCAAGCTGTACGCCGTGCCCTGGTACAACGGCGGCACTCCCGTGGGCATCTACCGCAAGTCCGTCGTCGGCAAGGCGGGCTTCGACGAGAAGGCCCCGCCCAAGTCCTACGCCGAGGCCCTCGCCCTGGCCGACAAGGTCTACGCCGAGACCAAGGTCTACGGCAGCAACGACATCCCCGGCGTCAACGCCGCCTCGGTGCTGCGCTACTACGGCATCGAACTGCTGAGCGCCGACAAGAAGAAGGCGACGTTCAACACGCCCGAGGTCGCCAAGCTGCTGGACACGTTCAAGGCGAGCTACGACAAGCACGGCATCGCGCCGGGATCGATCTCCAAGGACGTCCGGAACTACCCGCAGACCCTGGAGAACGGCCAGATCGCGATGGCGGCGAGCGCGTCGGCGGCGACGCTGGTCAACGTCGAGAAGAACGCCCCCGACGTCTACAAGGACCTGCTCGTCACCGAGCCCGTCCAGACCGGGACCGGCGGATACCTGCTGCTCGCCCAGCAGACCGTGGCCATCCCCAAGGCGTCCAAACACCAGCGGGCGGCGGCCGAGTTCGTCAAGTTCTTCACCAACGGCGCCAACCAGCTCGCGTTCTGCAAGCTGGTGCCGATCTACCCCTCGACGATCTCCTCCACCAAGGACGCCTTCTTCTCGGACATCATCGGCGACTCCCCGATGGACGTCGCCCGCCGGGTGATCGTCAAGGGCCTGCCGAAGCTGGAGTACGTCCCGCTGGGCACGGCCAAGGACGCCGAGCTCGGAGAGTCGCTGTCCGAGGAGATCAGGGCCTTCCTCCAGGGATCCAAGAGCGCCAAGGAGGCGCTCGACGCCGCAGAGAAGCAATGGAATGACGCACTTGCCTAAGCTCAGAGTCGGGATCGTCGGCTCCGGGATCATGGGCCGCGGCCACGCCGAGGTCCTGTCCGCCCACCCGGACGCCGAGGTCACCGCCGTCGCTCGGCGTCCTCTCGACGCCGCCCCGCAGGCGGCCGTCTATCCGGGCTATCGGGAGCTGATCGACTCCGGCACCGTCGACGCCGTGTCGATCACCACCCCCGACCACCTGCACGCGGACGTGATGGTGGCGGCCGCGGAGGCAGGGCTGCACATCCTGGTCGAGAAGCCGTTCACGACCACGGTCGAGGACGCCGACCGCTCCGTGGCCGCGATCCGGCAGGCGGGCGTCACCGCGATGTGCCTGTTCAACCACCGCTGGGTGCCCGCGTACGCGCAGGCCAAGCAGCAGATGGAGCTGATCGGCGAGCCGGTCGTGGGCTACGCCCGCAAGGACGACACGATCCACGTGCCCACCGAGATGATCGGCTGGGCCGATCGGACGACCTGCGCCTGGTTCCTGTCGAGCCATGACATCGACCTGGTCACCTGGCTCTACGACGACCACGTCGTGGAGGTCTTCGCCACCGCCCGCCACGGCAAGCTGCGCGGGATGGGCATCGACACCCCTGACGCGATGCAGATCCAGGCCCGCTTCAGCCGGGGCGCCGTGGCCACGTTCGAGTCGGCCTGGATCTACCCGAACACCTTCCCGACCATGGTCGACAGCTACATCACCGTGGCCGGCGAGTCGGGCGTCATCCAGCTCGACCGGCAGAAGGAGAACATCCAGCTCGCCACCGAGAAGTCCTACTCCTACCCGCGCAACATGCTCCAGCGGGTCGTGCACGGCATCCCGGCGGGCGCCTACCGCGACGCGATCCACCACTTCGTGGACTGCGCCCGTACCGGCGCCGAGCCGCTGGTCGGCGTGGAGAGCTCGCGGCACGTGACCGCCGTGCTCGCCGCTGCGCACGAGTCCGCCCGCACGGGGCGGCCGGTGACATGTTCGTAGAGAAACCGCCGCACGTGCATCCCACGCGCATGCGGCACATCACCGACGAGGCGCTGCTGGAAACGCTCGGGGCGGGCGGCGTCGCCGAGGCCAGGGCCTGGCGCCGGCGGCGGCCGGTCCCGGCCGCCCTCGGCGCGGAGGGCGCGGACGCCCTGCTCGGGATCGAGGTCGACTTCCTGGACAAGGGCCACGGCCGCTCGCTGCTGTACGGCTTCCACTACCTGCGCTGGATGTCCCCGCTGATCACGGCCTACGCCGGGACCGGGGATCCCCGCTACGCCGCCGAGTGGGACCGCCTGTTCCGCCAGTGGTACGACGACCGCGACCGGGTCGAGGGCGACTGGCCGGGGCTCGACGTGGTCTGGTACTCGCTCGGCGTCCGCGCCCGCGCCATGTACGTCACCGAGGCGCTGGCCGCCTTCGCGGACGAGCCCGCGCTGAGCGACGGGTGCTGGCTGCGGATGATGAAGACGGTCGTCGGCGGCGCCAGGTGGTCGGCCGAGGAGCACGACGAGTTCCGCCACGGCAACTGGCAGTTCGTCAACGCGTGCGAGCTGCTGCACACGGCCAGGGTGTTCGCGGACCTGCCCGAGGCGGGGCAGTGGGCCGAGGTCGCCATGGCCCGCATCCTGGAGCACCTCGAACAGGACGTGCGCGCCGACGGCGGCCACCACGAGCGCTCGCCCAGCTACCACCTCATGTGCCTGGACAACCTCGAACGGGCCGTGGCCGTCGAGCCCGCGCTCGCGCGGCACCCGCGCCGCCAGGCCATGTACCGCTGGCTGAGCGTCCTGACGACGTCCGGCGGCTGGGTGCCCCATCTGCAGGACAGCGGCCTGATCTGGCCGGAGAACGTCGGGCCGGCCGAGGGCTCGCACAACCTGGAGGCCAGCGGCTACGCCACCTTCCGCCACGGGGACTTCCACACCGTCGTCAACTACGGCCCCTATGTCGGGCACGAGCTCGAACCGCACAGCCACCACGCGGCGCTCGACTTCGTGCTGTCGGGCTGGGGCGTGCCGCTGGCCTGGGAAGGGGGCGGCCCGCCGTCCTACGACGACCCCGGCTACTACGACTGGTACCAGGCGACCAGGGCGCACAACACGCTGCTCGTCCCGGGCGAGGGCTACGTCGAGGACCGCCGCGCCGCCTGTGACCTGTTCTCCGTCTCCGCGCGGGCCGACGTCTTCGCGGGGCACCACCACGGCTACAGCGCGCGGCACGACCGGGAGATCGTCTTCGTCAAGGGCGACAACCCGTACTGGATCGTCACCGACCGGATCGACGCGGAGGCGATCTGGCAGATCCACGGCCTGTCGCCGTGGGCCGAGCGCGACGGCGGGTTCGCGGGCACCCGTGGCCCGGGAATCCTGGTGGTGCCGCTGGAACCGCCCGACGAGGTGGCGTACGGGACGGGCCCGGCCAGGATCCCGGACCCCGCCACCAGGACCGCCGAGTACGGCGAGATCCACTCGCTCGGCCTGCGGCGCGCCGACGGCAGGTTCACCGTCGGCATCTTCCCCTACCGCGCCCAACCCCCCGCAGTGCCCGAAGATTGGCCCCGAAGATTGGACGGTTCATGCTGATCGACGCTGACGCGATGCTCGGCCGCCATCCCCGCAGGGACGTGGGCACGGGCTCGATCACGGAGGCGCTGGACAGGATGGACCGCTTCGGCATCGCGGAGGCCGTGGTCAGCCACACCCTGTCGTGGCTGCACGACCCCGCGACGGGCAACAGGGAGCTGCTCGGCCTGGTCGCCGACCATTCCAGGCTGCGCCCCTGCTGGGTGATGCTGCCCGGCACCTGCGGCGAGACCGGCACGCCGGACGAGTTCGTGACCGGGGCATTGGAGGGCGGGGTGTGCGCCGTCCGCGCCTACCCCGCCGACCACGGCTACGACCTCGCCGGCCGCGACTGCGCGGCCATGCTGACAGCCGTCGCCGAGGCCGGGCTGCCGCTGCTCGTGGACGCGGCCCAGACCGGCTGGGCCGCAGTCGAGTCCGTCGCCGCCGCGCACCCGAAGCTGCGGGTCGTGGTCGGCGCGATCGGCTACCGCCAGCTGAGGCAGGCGGCCGGGGTGCTCTCCCGCACCGGCAACGTCTACCTGGGGCTGGCCAACCTGTCCTCGCACTGCGGGCTCGAATGGCTCGTCGAGCGGTACGGCGAGCGCCGTCTCGTGTTCGGCACGGGGGCGCCGCTCAGGGACCCCGCCGAGGCGGTCACCCGGCTGCTGTGGGCGGAGCTCGACGACGCGGCCGTGGCCGCCATCGGCGCCGGCACCCTGCTGGAACTGCTGCCCGTGGGGGCGATGTGAACGCGATCACCTCGGCGCTGTGGCAGCGCCGCCCGCAGACCAGCGTCCGGATCGTCGACGCGCACGCGCACGCCGGCCCCTACAGCCTGTTCTTCATCCCCGAGGCGTCCCCCGACGCGATGGTCAGGGTGATGGACAGGTGCGGCGTGGCGCACGCCGTCATCTCCAGCCACCTGGCGATCCAGCTCGACGCGGCGGCGGGGAACGCCGCGACCGCCGAGGCGGTGGAGCGCGCGCCGGACCGCTTCACCGGATACCTGACGATCAACCCCTGGCAGGACCCCGACGGCGAGCTGGCCAGGTGGAGCGCGGATCCGCGCTTCGGCGGCATCAAGCTCCACCCCGACCTGCACGACTACCCGCTCACCGGCAGGCGCTACGCCGGTGTGTGGGAGTTCGCGCAGCGTACCGGCTGCCCGGTGCTCACCCACACCTACGACGGCTCCCCCTACAACGACCTGGCCGCGGTGGACGCCGTCGCGTCGGAGCACCCCGACGTGGTGATCATCGCGGGGCACGCGGGCGCGACCCCGCTGGGCATCGAGCGGGCCATCGAGGTGGCGCACCGGCGCCCAGGGGTCATCCTGGAGGTGTGCGGGTCCTTCAACACCGGGCCCGACATCGCCAGGATGGTGCGGGAGCTCGGTGCCGGCCGGGTCGTCTACGGGTCCGACTTCCCCTTCATCGATCTTCGGATCTCGCTGGGGAGGGTAATCTTCAGTGGCCTCGCAGAGGGGGACCAGGCCGCGGTGCTCGGTGCGACGATGACCCGCTTGCTGCAGTGGAGATCCGGACTGGGGTGATCAAGATCATGGACCGGCTGCGTTCGGAGTCGCGGCCCAGGGTGACGATCGGAGTCGTGGGACCGCACGATCTCGTCGAACAGATCATGATGATCGGCGCCGGCCTGCCGGCCGCGGCCGACTGGCGGCTGCTCGGCGCGCCTCATGCCGAGGAGCACGAGACCTACGACAAGTTCTCGCGGATCGCCGACAGCATCGACGTGGTGCTGTTCACCGGGCCCCTCCAGCACGACCTGGCCAGGCAGGCGGGCGAGCTGACCGTCCCCGCCACGTTCGTGCCCATGAGCGGGGCCAGCCTGTACGCCAGCCTGCTGCGCGGGGTGCTCACCCACGGGATCGACCCGGCCAGGGTGAGCATCGACTCGCTGCCCGCCGCCGACGTGGACGAGGCGTACGGCGAGATCGGCGTGAGCACGGCCGGCGTGCACCTTTCCGAGTACGACCGGCCGGAGTCGGCGCGCGGCTTCGGCGCCTTCCACGAGGAGCTCTACCGCCAGGGCGAGACCACCGCGGCGCTCACCACGATAAGGAGCGTCGCCAACAAGCTGAGCGCCGCCGGCGTGCCCGTGCTGCGCCTGCTGCCGACCTCCCACACGTTGCGCCTCGCGCTCAACACCGCCGCCCTGCTCGGCACCGGCAGCAGGCTGGAGGACGCGCAGATCGCCATCGTGGTCGTCGAGCTCGCCGCCTCCGCCAAGCCCAGCTACTCCGGGCCGGGCAACTACTGGCAGCAGGAGCTGAAGCTGTCGCTGCACCGCTCGCTGCTCGCCGACGCGCGGCTGATGGGCGCCACCGTGGCGCCCCGCGACGAGAACGGCTACGTCGTCACCGCCACCGTGGGCGCGCTCGGCCAGGCCACCGAGGGGTTCAGGATGGCGCCGTTCATGGACCGGATCCGCTCCGACGTGGGGGTCGACGTCGAGGTCGGCGTCGGGCTCGGCAGCACGGCCCGCGACGCCGACGCCAACGCGATGGCGGCCGTCGAGAAGGCCCGCAACGCGGGGGCGACCGCCGCGTACCTGGTCGGGGGCGACGGCACCGTGCTGTCCCTGCCGGTACGCCGGCGCAAGCGGCAGGACACCGAGCCGATCGTCGCCACCAAGGCGGCCAAGCTGCTCGAACGCCTGGTGGAGGGCCTGCACGACGGCGACTCGATGGTGGTCGACGCCGAGATCGTCGCGGAGGTGCTGTCGATCTCCCCGCGCAGCGCCCGCCGGGTGCTGCAGAGCCTCGCGGAGGAGGGCCTGGCCTGGCCCATGCCTCCGGTCAAGGGCACCCAGGCGGGCCGGCCCCGCCAGCCGTACCGGCTCGTGCGGAGTTAGGCGTCGCCGAGGCGCACGCGCGGGCCGTACCTGTCCAGCAGCAGGGCGTTGTGCGCGTCGCCGCCCGGGGTGTTGGCCGACTTGAAGACGGGCGGCGGCTCGCCGGCCGCGAGGAAGCGGCCGACGACCTCGGCGACCAGGAGCTGCGCGATCAGCACGCCGGTGAGGGTCGAGACGCCGCAGGCGCTGCCGCCGCCCGGCAGCGGCAGCGTGGCGTCGCCGTACGGCGCCCCGTTGTCGATGACCACCTGGGCCAGGTCGGCCAGCCGCTCCTCGACGGCCACCGCGGCGGTGTGCGCGCGAGAGGTGATGGCGATCACGGGGTGCCCGTGCCGGACCGCGAGCCGGGCCATCTCGACGATCGCCGCGTTGCCGCCGGAGTTCGAGATGATCACGAAGACGTCGTCGGGCCGGATGTCGGCCAGCTCCCAGACGCGTGCGGCGAGGCCGGGCGCACGCTCGATCTTCGGGTCGAGGAGGTCGCGCGGCGAGGCGTCACCGTAGTAGGCGAGGTCGCGGATGCCGAGCTGGTTGACCGGCACCAGGCCGCCCGCCCGGCCGGTGAGCTCCAGCGCGACGGACCTCGAATGGCCGGTGCCGAACGCCTGGAGCACTCCGCCCGCGCGCAACGAGGCGTAGACCAGCGCGCCTGCTTGTTCGATCGCGTCGCGTTCGGCGGTGAGCAGCCGGTCCACGGCCGATCCGGCGATCAGCGCGTACGAGCTCTGGTCCATCACAGATCCTCCAGCAGGTTTCGTGCGGTCTCGGCGATGAGTTCGGCGCTGCCCGGGGCCACCTGGCTGGCCAGGACCTCGTACTCGGCACGCCGGTAGGCGGCGGCCGTCGGCAGGTATCCGGGATAGCCGTTGACGTAGCCCAGGACCACGGTCGGCTCACCTGGCCGGTCGGCGACGCGCTCGGCGACGGCCAGGAACGGCTCGCCGGGCAGCCCGGCGAGGGAGAGCCCGCCGAGGCGGGCGACGTTCACGTCCACGCCGGTCCGGACGGGCGGTGCGGTGCGCGCCCGCAGCCCTTCGAGCCTGCTGCGGGCCAGGCGGGTGGCGACCGGGTCACCCGACGCCGCGGCCTGCTCGTACCCGGCGAGGAGGGCCGCCTCGTCGGCCGTCGTGGCGGCGGGTTCGAGCGTCAGCCGTCGCGTGGCCCAGGAGATGCCGGTGGGTCCGGCCCGCCAGAGCGGGGTCCCAGGACCCGCCAGCAGCTCGGCGCAGCGGTCCGCGACGAGCTCGCCCAGGCGTCGCAGCTCCGCCGCGTCCTGGCCGCGCCGGGTGTGGCGGGTGCTGATGTCGCCGGCCGCGCCGGTGGCGACCGCAACCCAGACGTCCTCGCCGAGCCGCCGCCGCAGGCTCGCGCGTACGGCTCCGACCAGGTCGGCGCTGACCAGGCGGTTGGCCGCGGGCAGCACGGTGGGGTGCACGGGAAGCACCGCCAGCACCCCGGCGAGCCCGCCGTCGCGCACGGCGATCAGGTCGAGCGGCACCACGGCCGGCGCCCCCGGCCTGCTCCGGTCGGCGCCGACCCCGTGCAGCTCGCCGCGGTACGCCATGCCCTCGCACGGCCGCTCCGCCTCGATCGCCCGCCGCACGGCCGTGCGGACCGCCTCGGTGAGCCGGCCGAGCCACGGCTC
Organism: Nonomuraea sp. NPDC051941; assembly: GCF_044593615.1. Taxonomy (NCBI): domain Bacteria; kingdom Bacillati; phylum Actinomycetota; class Actinomycetes; order Streptosporangiales; family Streptosporangiaceae; genus Nonomuraea; species Nonomuraea sp. NPDC051941. Next base: position 186,690 of record NZ_JBIUCF010000015.1, on the reverse strand, counting down.
GGGTGTCGGCCCGCCGCCCGGTACGCAGCCGGTCTCGGGCCCCGCGTGGGTGTGGCTCGCCGCCAGCCACAGCTCGCACCCGGCCGCCTGCCTGGCCCGCGCGGCGAGGTCCTCGTTGACGCAGATGACGTCGGCGATCGCCAGCGCGAACCGTCTCCCGCCGTCCGACCAGGTCACCGCGCTGACCGACAGCGGGTCCGCCAGGCCCGTGGACGGCCCCGGCCGGTCGATATAACCGCCCATCGGCGTGCCGTCCGGCACGGGCAGCTCGACGGTGCCGTGTCCCACTCTCATCGTTCCGCCGTTCTGATCATCGTCTCGTAGCGGCTCGGCCCCGTGGAGGCGGCCAGCAGGGCGGCGCCCGCGAGGCTGTCGCCCGCGGGAGGCCGGAGGGTCGCTTGAGGGAGCAGCCGGGCCAGCTCCGCCTCGAAGCCGGCGCGGAGCCCGGGGTCGCGCAGCAGGCGGCCGGTCCACGCGACGGGCACCGCCGCCTCCTTCGTGAGGCAGCGGGCCGCCGCCGCCACCGTGCCCGCCAGCTCGCGGGCCGCCTCCTCGGCGATGGCGCGGGCCGTGGGATCCGGGCGGCTCCGGTCTTCCGCCGGCTCCAGGACGCGGCCCGAGTCTCCTGCCAGCTCCAGGACGTGGACGGCGAAGCGCGCGATCCGCGCCACCGCGTCGGGGGCCAGGTAGAGGCGCCCGGGCAGGCCGGCCAGGTCGCCGAACACGGCCTGGGCGCGCTCGGTGAGCGGGCCGGGCTCCGCGCGCCCGTCGAAGCCCCGGAAGGCGGCGTCGAGGCCGCGGCGGCCGATCCAGAAGCCGCTGCCCGCGTCGCCGTAGAGGTAGCCCCAGCCGTCCACCTGCCGGATGCCGTCACCCACGCCCAGGGCGATCGCTCCGGTGCCCGCGGCCAGCACCACGCCGTCGCCGCCCGCGAACGCCCCCGCGTGCGAGGTGACCACGTCGGTCGTGATCAGCACGCGGCGGGCCATGGAGAGCAGCCGGGTTGCCAGCTTGCCGGGGTCGTCCAGGATCGTGGTCAGCCCGAGGCAGACGGTGCCGAGTGGCCCCCATCCCGTCCCGATCCGCTCCAGCACGGCCTCGGCCGGGGAGCCCTCCGCGTACGACAGGCCGGGCAGCTCGCGGATCTCCCGGATCCGCCCCGACTCGGCCAGGCCGATCCGCAGGCCCGTCTGCCCGCCGTCGATCGCCAGGTCCATGCGCGTCCTCCTGGTCACGATTCGGGCCGGAGCCCGGCCCTGCGGTATTCCGTGGGGGAGCAGCCGACGTACCGCCGGAACGCGCTGCGCAGGGCCTTCGCGGTCGGGTAGCCGGTGTGCGCGGCGACCACGTCCACCGGCAGCGCCGAGGTGGCCAGCAACCGGCGGGCGTGCCGCAGCCGCAGCCCGGTCAGGTGCCGCAGGAACGTCGTCCGCCGCTCCTCCGCGAACAGGTGCGAGATGTAGTACGGGCTCGCGCTCACGGCCTCCGCCACGGTCGCCAGGCGCAGCCCGGGATCGGTGTAGTGCTCCGCCAGGTACGCCTCGGCCAGCGCGAGCACGTCACGGCGGGGCGCGGCCGGCATGAGCCGGCCCAGCGTCTCTCGCAGCCAGAAGTGCAGGTAGGAGCGTTCGTGGATGTCTCCGACCATGATGATGTCCTCGATCGGCAGCCGGGCGCAGGCCTCCACCCAGTCCGTCGACCCGTCGGCCAGCCTGCTCCGGTTGGCCACGTCCACCACGAACAGCAGCTGGCCGATGAGCCAGTTGCGCAGCGTGCGCGGGTCGACCCCGGGCTCCCTGGCGCACCTGTCCACCCACCCGGCCAGCAGCCCCGCCGCGCCGTTGCGGTCACCGGCGCGGACCCGCCTGGTCAGCTCCTGCTCGATGCGCACCGGAGGCGCCGGCGCGGCGCTCTCGTGCGCGGGTGGCGCGATCACCCGGTCGCCGCCGAGCACGAGCTTGTAGTCGTTGACCCGCCTGGCGTCCCGCTCCGCCGCGAGGTGTTCGAGGCTGGGCGCGCCCAGGCTGACCGTGGCCGTCCACGCCGTCTCGCGGACGATCCTGGCCCGCAGCTCCTCGGCCAGCTCCTCCGCGTCGGACATCAGCGCGCCCGGGTCGGCGCCCGACAACACGATCAGCCACTCCTCCGGGGGCCGGGGGTGGCAGGTCGCGTCGCGGCGGGCGCTCGCGGCGGCGCGCACCGCGTGGTCGGCGCGCTGGAGCTGGCGCAGCGCCCACGGCCGGCCACGGGTCTTCTCGGAAACCATGAAGTCGTCGATGTCCACCAGGGCAGCCACGGCGTAGGTCATGCCTCTACTTTAGGCGGACCGAAATTTGACCGTATTCACCAGCGTCCCGATTCCCTCCACCGTGGCCCGCATGGTGTCGCCGTCCTTGAGCGGGGCGATCCCGGCGATGGTGCCGGTCGCGACGATGTCCCCGGGCATCAGCGTCATCCCGTCGGACAGGTCGGCGATGAGCCGGGGCAGCCCGAAGACCATCTGCCGGGTGTTGGCCCGCTGCCTGATCTCGCCGTCCACCTCCAAGGTCAGCTCCAGCTCCTGCGGATCGGGCACCTCGTCCACCGTCGCCAGGTACGGGCCCGCGGGCGCGAAGGTGTCGAACCCCTTCGACTGGTCCCACGGCACGTTGCGGGCGATGTTGGCCAGCTGGAGGTCGCGGGCCGTCATGTCGTTGATCACGGTGTATCCGGCGACGGCCTCGCGCCACCGCTCGGCCGGCAGGTCCCTGGTCACCTTGCCGATGACCACGGCCAGCTCCACCTCGTGCTCCAGGTGGCGGGTGCGGGCGGGGGCGATGACCGGGTGGCCGTGGCCCACGAGCGCGGACGGCGGCTTGAAGAACAGCACCGGCTCCGGCGGCACCTCCAGACCGCTCTCGTCCGCGTGCTCCTGGTAGTTCAGCGCCAGGCAGCAGATCTTCGTGCAGGTGGCCACGGGCGGCTCGAAGATCACCGCGCTCTCGTCCAAGGCGGGGCCGTCGTGGCCGGCCACCAGCTCGGTCAGGCGGTCGAGCCCGTACGAGTCCAGGGCCGCCACCGGGTCGGACCCGAGATCGGCCAGGCTCACGAGCTCGCCGGGCACCCGCCGGGCCACCAGCTCGACGGGACCGGAAGGGGTGCGCCGAATGCGTCCAAGAAACATGTCCGTAAGCCCATCAAGGCCCTGTGACCTCCACAAGCACCGAAATTTGCGCTTAGACCCGCTTCTTGCTCTCTTTCTTGTGGCCGGGCGAGGTGCCCCCGTTTGATGGTCGGCATGACCCGCACTCTGGACGTCAGCCGCGACCTCTACACCAATGCCCAGCGCTACATCGCGGGCGGCGTCTCCAGCGACGCCCGCCGCACCGCGGGCGTGCCGCTCTACGTGGACAGGGCATCGGGAGCCAGGCTCTGGGACGTCGACGGCAACGTCTACACCGACTACGTGCTCGGCCAGGGCCCGGCGCTGCTCGGCCACTGCCCGCCCGCCGTGGTGGAAGCCGTGGCCGCGCAGGTGGCCCGCGGCATCGTCTACTCCGCCCAGCACGCGGCGGAGGCCCGCGTCGCCGAGCGGCTGTGCGCGATGGTGCCCTCCGCGGAGCGCGTCCGCTTCAACACCGTCGGCTCTGAGGCCGCGCACGCCGCCTGGCGCCTGGCGCGCGGCTTCACGGGACGGCCCAAGATCCTCAAGTTCGAGGGCCACTACCACGGCTGGCTCGACCCGGTCCTCTACAGCGTCCACCCGTCCCTGGACGACGCGGGGCCGCAGGACCACCCGCGCCCCGTCCCCGGCACCGCAGGCCAGCCGCCCGCCGCCGACCTGGTGATCTGCCCCTGGAACGACCTGGACGCGCTCAGCCGTCTCATGGACGAGCACGCGGGACAGATCGCCGCCGTCGTCACGGAGCCGGTGCTCTGCAACACCGGCGCCATCGAGCCGGACCCCGGCTACCTCCAGGGGGTGCGCGCGCTGTGCGACCGCCACGGCAGCCTGCTGATCTTCGACGAGATCATCACCGGTTTCCGGCTAGCCCCCGGCGGCGCCCAGGAGTACCTCGGCGTCAGCCCCGACCTGTCGGTCTTCGGCAAGGCGATGGCGGGCGGCATGCAGGTGTCCGCGCTGGCGGGGCGGGCGGCCGTGATGGACGCCATCTCCTCGGGCAAGGTCGCGCACGCCGGGACGTTCAACTCCCAGCCCGTCGGCATCGCCGCCGCCGAGGCCACCCTGCGCATCCTGGACGAGGAGCGCGAGGAGGTCTACGGCACCCTCTACGCGCGTGGGCGGCAGCTCATGGCCGGCCTGCGCGAGGCCGCGGCCAAGGTGGGCGTCCCGATGCTGGTGGACGGGCCGGGGCCGGTCTTCCAGACGTACTTCACCGACGCGCCCGCCGTACGCGACTACCGCGACTTCGCCGGGACCGACCGCGCCATGATGACCCGCCTACACGCCGCGCTGCTCGACCGCGGGGTCAACATGGTGCCGCGCGGGCTGTGGTTCCTGTCCACCGCCCACACCGAGGCCGACGTCGCCGCCACCGTCGACGTCTTCGAGGACGCGCTTCGGTCGCTTCCGCTCGGTTGAGATCACCAGCGCCACGCCGGCCAGGATGACCAGGCCGCCGACGACCACCTGGGTCGTGATCGGCTCGTCCAGCATGAGCGCGCCGAGCGCGACGGCCACCGCCGGGTTGACGTAGGCGTAGGTGGACACCAGCGAGATGGGGGCGTTGCCGAGCAGCCACGAGAACGCGGTGAACCCGATCAGGGACCCCACCAGCACCAGGTAGGCCAGCGCCACCCACGATCTGGTGGTGACGGCCGACACGTCGAGCCGCTCGCCGACCCCGGTCCCGAGCACCAGCAGCCCGGCACCGCCCACGACCATCTCGACCGCGCTGGTGGCCAGCGCGTTGGCGGGCATCTGGATCCTGCTCGACAGGAACGAGCCCACGGCCCAGGACACCGAGCCGAGCAGGACCACCACGATCCCGACGCCGCTGCCGCCGTCGGCGCCGGTCAGCGACAGCGCCGCGACCCCGCCGAGCCCGACCAGCACGCCCGCGAGCGTGAGCGTCTTGGGACGGTCGCGCACGGCGAACCTGAACACGACCAGCCACAGCGGCACCGAGGCCACCAGGAGCGCCGCCAGGCCCGTGGAGATGTACTGCTCGGCCACCGCCAGCAGCCCGTTGCCGGTGGTCAGCAGGAGCACGCCCACGACGGCCGCGCCCAGGAACTGCCGGCGCGACATCCTGAAGGCCGACGGCCCCGACCGGATCAGCAGGAAACCGGCGAGCAGGGCGGCGGCGGTGATGAACCGCAGGGCCCCGCTGAGCATCGGCGGGATCGACTCGATGGCGACGCCGATCCCGAGGTACGTCGAACCCCAGACCACGTAGACGACCGCCAGGGCGCCCCAGACGAGGACGGTGGGCCGGCTGTCAGTGGTGTCCGTACGCATGGCTCATGACTGTACCGGGCGGCCCCGACAGAACTCTCGCAGGTATCAGACATCGCACTCTGGCGGGATATTAGCGATCAGCGGCATTCACGCCACTGTCCTGCTACCTGCGGAAAGTGACACGATCCTTCGCAGTCACCCGCTACGAAGGGAACGATCCCCCGATGTCCGACAACGCCGCCGCGCTCGCCCACTTCGCCGCCCGCCTCGCCTTCGAGACCGACGTCTCGGACGTGGCCGCCGACCTGGCCGCCGGGGTCCCCGGCGTCGTGGTCGTCGACTCGCGCAGCCGGGAGAGCTGGGACCAGGGCCACATCGAGGGCGCCGTGCACCTCCCGACCGCCGAGATCGCCACGAGGGCGCCCGGCCTGGTCCCGGGTGAGGCCATGGTCGTGACGTACTGCTGGGGCCCGGGGTGCAACGGCGCCACCAGGGCGGCCCTGGAGTTCGCGAAGCTGGGCTACCGGGTCAAGGAGATGATCGGCGGCTTCGAGTACTGGGCGAGGGAGGGCTTCCCCGTGGAGACCGCCTCAGGCGTCACCCGGCGCCCCGTGGACGCCCTCACGGCGCCGGTGTCCGGCGCCGCCTGCGCCTGCTGACGGCGCACGGCCCGCAACACCGGACGAATCAGCCCGAAACCGGCCGCTTCCCTACCACGACTTCCGGCCTCCGACCTGCGGAAACGCGCCGAGCCACGTGGTGTTGGACGAAACCGCGACGCCTCGGCCAGAAACACACAGCCAGAACGCGCGCGAGGGCGGAAGATCGACGCCTGAAAGAATTGGCGCCCCCGTCCGAATCCCGTCGATCGGGGGCACTGGAGAACATACCCGGATCTACACGGGTCAACCAATGAGTTCACAAGAGTCAATGCGTGAGTTCGCAAAGATGACATCGATTGTCAATGCCATCCTGTTCCCCAGGTCATACGAAAGCCCACAACAGTCACACACGACTCCGTAATGCACACAGAGGGGCGGTGACTCCCAGTCGGGCACCAGACCTGCCCCAGGAGCGTTTCCAGCCTCAAGAGACGCCTCAGGCCCGTACGGCGGGCAGCACGAAGTGCCCGCGGGCGCGGACCCCGCCCGTGACGCTCGGTGCCGAGAGGCGGCCCGGCACCGAAACGCTCAGTCCCGGACCCTCATCGGGGCCCGAGCTTCTCCACGATCAGCCGGTACAGCTGGCGCGGACGGCCAGGCTGCGGTGTGCGGTTCGGCGGTAGCGGCCACGCGAGTCCCTCGTCAACCAGCGTGCGCAGCAACCGCCGAGCCGTACGCGGCGTCACTCCCAGCATCTTGCCCGCGCCCTCGGCGTCCACCACGGTGTCTCCGCCTTCGAGCTTGGCCGCGAGCCGGGCCAGTACTTCCACCCCCTTCGGTTTGAGTGCGTTGGACCCGGTCGGTGGCATCCGGGGGGCCGGGATGAGTGCCCGCCCCTCGCGATCCACCGCGAATCCCTGTGCCTGTTTGCCCGCCTGCGTGCGGGCCAGTGCCGCCCGGGCGTGCGACTCCGCGTCATGTGTCGTGCGACCCATGCCCACGCCGACCTCGACCGCCAGTCCCAGCTCGTCCCTGATCCTGGCCGCGAACGGCAACACCCTGAACCCGTCCGTCGCCGCCGCGATCGAGCCTCTGGTAGCGGTAACCAGATAGCTGTGATCGTCGATGGGCCAGACGGTGGCGTTGATCCGGTTCGCCTCCTGGACCAGGAGCCGATGCAGTGACAGCCGCAGCTCGTCGCGCCAGTAGCGGGGGGCCGCGCGGCGCACGGGTTCGCGCAGCGTCGGCACCTCCACCAGCACCACGGTGAGCTGTGACTCCTCCAGCCGGTGGTGTGCCCCCAGCAGCGCCGCGGTGTGCAGCGCCGTGCGGACCGCCGCCGAGGTCGGCCTGATCCTGATGACCGGTACGCCCGCGGCGTGCAGGCGTTCGGCCACCGCGGGGAGGCACGTCAGTGCCCCCGAGGTGGCCCCCTGCCTGGCCAGACGTTCGTGGTAGGCCGCGATCGTGCCGGTGGCTCCCGGCTCGTCGCGGCTGTGCACGTCCGTCGCGGGGATGCCGAGGTCGGTGTACGCCTCCTCGACATCGGCCCTGCTCACCACGTCGATGCTGACCCGCTGGGGGTCGATGCGAGTGTCGAGCGCGGCCTTGGCCAACGCCGCCACCAGTGCTGCTCCGCCGAGTTGGACGTACGTCGCCGGCATCGTCAGCACACCGGAACGCCTGGCCAGGTCATAAGGGACCGGGCTGGCGAACAAGCATGCGTCGACTCCGGGTCCGAGCCGCGTCACCTTGTCGGGCGCCTCCTGTTCGTCGCGGTATGCGGCCGCGACCAGGCGACACGGCAGCGGAGCCGCGGCATGACCCATCAGCATGACTCGCTCGACCAGGTCGTGGGGTCCGACCACGCCGATGGTGAGGTCCGGTGTCATAGCGCCCGGGCGTGACACTCGGGGAGTTTCTTCGGCCCTCTCGACCAATGTTCGTCCCATCCTGCCGTCCGTTGCAGTGCTCTCTTTTGGAACGATCGCTCGCGGGGGCCGTAATGTCACGCCCGACTTTTCCGGAAAGTCGTTCAGGTTGACCGCCCGACAAGATGTCCTAGCAGCTCAACGAGGTTTTTCTGGCGTTTTTTAGCGCTCTGAAATCTCTCGTGTAATGTCCGCACCGAGAGCGCGCATTCGGGCGGCGAGATGCGCGTGGCCGCGATCGATGAGGTATCCGGAGTCGATGTGGGTCTCCCCCTCGGCGGCGAGGCCGGCGAGCACCAGGGCGATGCCGGAGCGGAGATCGTGGGCCGTCACCTGGGTGCCGATCAGCGGCGTCCGGCCGCGCACGATGGCCCGGCTGCCCTCGACCTCGACGTTCGCGCCCATCTTGTTCAGCTCTCCGGCCAGGGCGAACCTGCCGTCGAAGATGCGCTCGTGGATGTAGCTGGTGCCGTCGGCGAGCGCCGCGACGGTCATCATCGGCGACTGCAGGTCGGTGGCGAAGCCGGGGTAGGTGTCGGTGATGATGTTGATCGGGCGCAGCGGGCCCTCACACCGCACGTGCAGGACGGCGCCCTGCCGGGCGAACTCGACGCCCATCTGCTCCAGCTTGTAGCGGACGACGCCGAGGTCGAGGCCCGTGCCCACCAGGCTCAGCTCGCCCCCGGTGATCGCCGCGGCCATCGCGAACACGCCCGCGTCGAGCCGGTCGGGCATCACCGTGTGCTCGACGGCGTGCAGCTCCTCCACGCCCTCCACGGTGATGAACCCCGTGCCGCCGCCGCTGATCCGCGCGCCCATCTTGGTCAGCATGTCGATGACGTCGAGCACCTCGGGCTCCAGGGCCGCGTTCTCGATCACGGTCGTGCCCTTGGCCAGGGCGGCGGCCATGATGAGGTTCTCGGTGCCGGTGTGCGACGGGGTGTCGAGGTAGAGGGTCGCGCCGGTGAGGCCGGACGCCTTGACGTGGATGACGGTCTCGCCCTCGTCCACGAGCGCGCCCAGCCGCTTGTAGCCGAGGTAGTGGAAGTCGAGGTTGCGGCTGCCGAGGTTGCAGCCGCCGATCCCCTCGATGATGGCCTCGCCCAGCCGGTGGAGCAGGGCGGGGGTGAACAGCACGGAACCGCGGAAGCGCCTGGCGATCTCTGCCGGCAGAACGGCGCTGGTCAGCCTGGAGGCGTCGATGACCAGCGTGCGCTCCGACTCGTGCAGCTCGACGTACGCGCCGACCGCCTCGGCCAGCTCGACCGCGCGGCGGACGTCCTCGATGATCGGCACGTTGCGTAGAACGGTGCGGCCCTTGGCGGCGAGCAGAGCCGCACCGATCATGGGGAGCACGGCGTTCTTCGCGCCCTGGATGAACGCGGTTCCACGCAGTGCGTTGCCACCGCGCACGCGGTAACGGACCATTCGTGCGGCTCCTTGAAATCAACGGTGAGGCTCGATCGGGCCAACAGTAGTCGGTAACACCAACTGGCCCAGCCGAATCATCCGCTAAAGGAAGCCCCCGTGATGCGCTCATATGCTTCTAGGTATCGCTGCCTCGTGCGCTCCACGATGTGGTCAGGAAGCGCAGGTGGGGGGTTTCCGGAGGATTTGTCCCATCCCGATTCGGGCGATAGCAGCCAATCGCGTACAAATTGCTTGTCGAAAGAGGGCTGCGAGCGGCCCGGCTTCCACTCGTCGGCCGGCCAGAACCGCGACGAGTCAGGGGTCAGCACCTCGTCGCCCAGGGTCAGCACCCCGTCGGCGTCCCAGCCGAGCTCGATCTTGGTGTCGGCCACGATGATGCCGCGCTCCGCGGCGATCTCCGCGCCGCGCGTGTAGACGGCCAGGGTGATCCGCCGCAGCTCCTCGGCGGTCTCCTTGCCGACCTCCTGGACGACCTGCTCGTACGAGATCGGCTCGTCGTGCTGCCCCATGGGCGCCTTGGTGGACGGCGTGAAGATCGGCTCGGGCAGCCGGGAGCCGTCCTCCAGCCCCTCCGGCAGCCGGACCCCGGAGACCGTGCCGTCGGCGCGGTACTCGTTGAGCCCGCCGCCGGTGAGGTAGCCCCGCGCCACGCACTCGACCTGCACCATCGCCAGCGGCTTGCACAGCACGCTGCGGGAGTCGTCGCCCTTGCCCAGGACGTGGTTGGGCACGACGTCCTTGAGCTGGTCGAACCACCACAACGACATCTGCGTGAGAATGGCCCCCTTGTCGGGGATATCGGGCTCCAGCACGTAGTCGAAGGCCGACAGGCGGTCGGAGGCGACCATCAGCAGCTTGCCGTCGTCGGTCTGGTAGAGGTCGCGTACCTTGCCGGAGTGCACGTGCTTCATCGGGCGATGTCCGTCCTGTGGTGGGAGCCGCGCAGTTCGATCCGGCCGACGAGGTCATAGGCCGCCCGGCGCGCGCTGTCCTGGTCGGGCCCGTGGCCGACCACGGCGAGCACCCGCCCGCCGGCGGAGACCACCTCGTCACCCTGCCGCGCGGTCCCGGCGTGCAGGACGTACGCGTCGCCGCTCTCCTGCGGCCCCCTGATCACGTCGCCCTTGACCGGCGCCTCGGGGTAGCCCTCGGAAGCGATCACCACGGTCACGGCCGAGCCGTCCTTGAACACCGGGTCGAGCCCCAGCTCGCCCGTCGCGCACGCCATCAGCAGCCCGCCCAGCGGCGTCTCCAGCCGGTCGAGCAGCACCTCCGTCTCCGGGTCGCCGAAGCGCGCGTTGAACTCCACGACCTTCGGCCCCTTCGAGGTCAGCGCCAGCCCCACGAAGAGCACGCCCTGGAACGGCAGCCCGCGCCGGGTCAGCTCGCCGATCGTCGGGTGCACGATCTCCCGCATGACCTGCTCGGTCAGCCCGTCGGGCGCCCACGGCAGCGGCGTGTAGGCGCCCATGCCGCCGGTGTTGGGGCCCTCGTCGCCGTCGTAGGCCCGCTTGAAGTCCTGCGCGAGCTGCAGCGGCACCGCCGTGCTGCCGTCGCACAGCGCGAACAGCGACACCTCCGGCCCGTCGAGGAACTCCTCGATCACCACGCGCTCGCACGCGAGCGCGTGCGCGAGGGCCTTGTCCCTGTCGTCGGTGACGACCACGCCCTTGCCGGCCGCGAGCCCGTCGTCCTTGACCACGTAAGGGGCCCCGAACTCGTCGAGCGCGGCGGCCGCCTCCTCCTCGGTGACGCACGTCCTGGCCCGCGCGGTCGGCACGTCGGCCGCCTTCATGACCTCCTTGGCGAAGGTCTTGGAGCCCTCGATCATGGCGGCGTCCTTAGACGGCCCGAAGCACGCGATGCCCGCGTCGCGCACGGCGTCGGACACCCCCGCGACGAGCGGCGCCTCGGGCCCCACGACCACGAGATCGACCCGCAGCCGCACGGCCAGCTCGGCCACCTGCCCGGGGTCGAGCGGATCGACGGGATGAAGGGCCGCCACCTGCTCGATGCCCGGGTTGCCCGGGGCGCAGTGGAGCTCGCTGACCTGGGGATCGAGGCTGAGGGAACGGCACAGGGCGTGCTCACGCCCTCCGGAACCAATGACTAGAACGCGCACGAGGTCCATTGTCGCAGGCCCGCAGCCTGGCACAGGCTGGGGCCTCGGCCACACCAATCGCCGGAATAGGGCCATAACTTTGTGGAGTTCTACCTGAGTCGAGACGGTCCTGGCGAGTATCGTCAAAGAAGTTCACCCGGCTGTGGTAAGTTAGGGCGGCTTCGCGGCGTCCCAATGTGATTGGAGGTGGTCCGGGATGAAACCTGGTGATCCCAGCAGTACGTGCTCGCTCACGTACACCTCGTATACCCCCGACCACTCCAATCCGGCAGCCTGATCGTGCCTCCACGCATTCTGTGAGGTGAAGTTTCATCGCGCGTGGAGCGTGCCAGGTCGGGCGGAAAGGGACTGCCATGCGCTCGTCCACGCTTTTCCGTCGCATCAACCGTCACCCTCTTCAGACGCGCACCGCGCTCCAGCTCGCAGAGCCGGTGCGTGACATGTGCGTGCCCCCCGTCGACTCCATCGTCGAGTACGGCGCCTACGTCCAGGGCAAGAAGGTCGCCGCCACCGGCATCGTCGAGGCGCTCAACCTCGTCCGCGAGCGCAACAAGGAGTCCGACGGCGCCAACGCGTTCGTCTGGGTGGGGCTCCACGAGCCCGACGCCCCCGAGGTCGAGTGGCTGTCCGAGGTGTTCGACCTCCACCCGCTCGCCGTCGAGGACGCCGTCAAGGCCCATCAGCGCCCCAAGGTCGAGCGGTACGGCGAGTCCCTGTTCATGGTGCTCAAGACCATCGCCTACCTCGACCACGACGAGCTGACCGCCACCAGCGAGATCATCGCCACCGGCGAGATCATGGTGTTCATCGGCCCGGACTTCGTGGTGACGGTGCGACACGGCGACCACTGCCCGCTCAGCGCGGTCCGCGAGCGCCTCGAGGACAAGCCCAAGCTGATGAACCGCGGCCCCGCCGGCGTCCTGCACGCCATCTCCGACCACGTCGTCGACCAGTACCTCCAGGTCGCCGACCTCATGCAGCTGGAGCTGGAAGAGGTCGAGGCGACGGTGTTCGCCGACGTCAGCTCCCGCGACATCAACCGGATCTACCAGCTCAAGCGGGAGATGCTGGAGATGAAGCGGGCCATAATGCCGTTGCAGTCCCCCATGGCCGCGCTGCCGCAGCGTCGCGTCATCCCCTCGGAGATGCGCGAATACTTCCGCGACGTCGGCGACCACCTCTCCCGGGTCTGCGAGCAGGTGGAGTCCTCCAACGAGCTGTGCAGCTCGATCCTCCAGGCCGCCCTCGCCCGCTCGAACGCCCTGGCCAACGAGGACATGCGCAAGATCTCCTCCTGGGTGGCCATCCTGGCCGTGCCCACCATGATCGCCGGGATCTACGGCATGAACTTCGACTTCATGCCAGAGCTCCACTCGGCCTGGGGCTACCCCACGGTGCTGGCCGTCATGGTCACCGCCTGCGTGTTCCTGCATCGGGGCTTCCGCAGGAACGGCTGGCTCTAGACCCCCACCGGCTTCAGCGGGCCCACGGGCTCGGGCAGCTCCATCCCCCGCTCCCGCCAGAGGTCCCGCATCCGATCGGGGTAGTCGGTGACGATCCCGGCCACCCCCAGGTCCAGCATCCGCGCCGCCAGGCCGGCCTCGTTGACGGTCCAGACCGCCACGTCGAGGCCGGCGGCCCGGGCCTGGGCCATCAGCGCCTCGTCCACCATGGCGTGCTCGGGCGAGAGCGTGGTCGCCCCGGCGTCGCGGGCGGCGGCGGGGATGTCGTCACCCAGGTCGTCGTGCCAGTGGAGGGTGTCCAGCTCGATCAGCGCGAACCGCCGCGCGCCCGGGGCGAGCCTGGCCGCATGGGTGATGATCCGCCAGTCGAAGCTGAGCACGGCCACGTTGTCCAGCCTGCCGTGCCGGTCGAGCTCCTCGACGACCAGCTCGGTGAACAGCTCGGGGTCGGCCGTCAGGTGGGGCCTGGTGGGGTCGGACTTCAGCTCGACGTGCAGCCGTACGCCCTCCGCCTCGTAGGCGTTCACCAGCCCCAGCACCGCGCCGAGCGTCGGCATCCTGGTCTCGGGCATGGCGACCTGCGTCAGCGCGAACGGGTCGTCGGGGTGGCGCGGCAGCCGCACGCCCACGTCGAGCATGCGCAGCTGCGCCAGCGTGAGGGCGTTGATCGGCTTGCCGACGTAGGGGTAGAGCGGATCGTCGGCCCTGAGCGGCCGCCGGTCGGCACTGGTCACGGCGGAGACCGTGAGGTCGTGCGTGAGCACGAGCCGCCGATCGGCGGTGAGGGCGACGTCGAGCTCGAGCGCGTGGACGCCGAGCTCCATCGTGCGACTCATCCCCGGCAGGGTGTTCTCCGGCCAGAGGCCACGAGCTCCCCTGTGACCATGTATCTCAACGCGCACACCGGGGACCCTACCTGGCCCGGGTCACGACTCGGCGGTGCCACGCCGTGTCCTTTTTATCCTGCTACGCCCCGGTCAGTGGTAGAGGCCAGACCATAAGCTGGACATCATGACGGAGGTTCTCAAAACTGCCCATACCGCAACAGTTCGGGCCTGGGTGGACGGCTGGGTGATCTCCCGCAACGCCCCCCGACCCGTACCGGTGCCGTGGGGCCTGCGGGTGGACGTGGGCCTGCCCGGCCACGTGTCCCGCCACATCGTCGCCGCCCCGACGCCGGAGGCCCTCCACCGCCTGACCGCCACCCTCATGACGCCCGGGACCTGGCTGAAGCTGTGCGCCTCCGCCGCGGACGTCGGCCCCCTCCTGCCGGAGCGGTGGGCGGTCCAGGAACCGGAGTTCATGATGACGGCGCCCCTGACCCGCGGGACCTACCAGGCTCCCCCCGGCTACACGCTGGCCGTCACGACCCGCGCCGGGGTCACGGCGGCCCGCCTGCTGACGGCCGCCGGCGAGGTGGCCGCCAGGGGCCAGTTCGCGCTGGCGGGCCGCACGGCCGTGGTGGACCAGGTGGAGACGGCGGGCAACCACCGCCGCCGCGGGCTCGGCAGCGTGATCATGCATACGCTGGCGAGCACGGCGGCGTCCCTGGGGGCGCGTACGGGCGTCCTGGTGGCCACGGCGGAAGGCCAGGCCCTCTACGAAACCCTCGGCTGGACCCTGCACACCCCCATGACCGCCGCCGTGCTGAGGAGCCCTACTCCTTGAGGCTGCGCAGCATCGGCGGGTGAAGGAGCTCGGCGGGGCCGCGGCGGTAGAGCTTGGCCGGGCGGCCCCCGTCCCTGGTCGTCGTGGCCCCCGTCTCCACCAGGAAGCCCTCGGCCTTGGTGACCTTCCGGTGGAAGTTGCGCGGGTCGAGGAGGCGGCCCCAGACGATCTCGTACACGCGGCGCAGGTCCGCCACCGTGAACTCCGGCGGGCAGAAGGCCGCCCCCAGCGGCGTGTACTCCAGCTTGGCCCGCGCCCGCTCGATCCCGTCCTGCATGATGCGGCGGTGGTCGAAGGCCATGACCGTGAGCGAGTCGACCGGCTGCCAGCTCATGTGGGCCTTCTCCGAGGCCGGCAGGTCGGGGGCCAGGCCCAGGTAGGCGACGCTCAGGACGCGCTGGCGCGGGTCGCGGTCGGGGTAGCCGTACGTCTGGAGCTGCTCCAGGTGGACCGGCGCGCCCGGGAGACCGGCCCGCTCGGCGAGGATGCGGTGGGCGGCGGCCGGCAGGTCCTCGTCGAGCTGGATGAAGCCGCCGGACAGGGACCAGCGCCGGAGGAACGGGGGGTTGTCCCGGCGCCACACCAGGGCGCTCAGGGCGTGGTTTCGCACGGTGAGCACGACCAGGTCGACGCTGACCGGGATGCTCGGGACCATGCAGGCACGCTACACGTTGTCAGTAGTCGGCAGGTAACCGTGCCTACGTGACAATCCGAACGTGCAAGGGCTCTGTGGTGGCCTGGCCCGACGGACCCTTGACGGTGACCTGCACCCAGTCGCCGGCCGGCACCTGCGTCCAGTCGAACGGCACCCACGCCGTGACCATGCCCTCGGCCAGCCCTTCCTGCCGGGTCTCGTCCAGCCAGCCGACGGCCGGCACCGACAGGTCCTTCGTCCCGCCGGACCACGTGATCGTGACGGTGCTGTCCTTGAAGTTGTAGCCGCGTACCTCCACCCCGTCCTGGACGTCGCGGGCCTTCCTGATCGCGTCCACCGCGATCGGCCGCCGCCAGTCGGTGATGATCTCCTTCTCGAGCGACGGCGTGCCGCACGTCATGAAGTCGCTCCACATGTAGGAGACGACCTTCTGTACGTAACGCCCGGCCATGGTCACGGCCTGGTCCAGGCGCTTCTTGTCCGTCTTGCCGCGAGTGCCCTGCGGGGCGCACGGCTCCTTGCCGGAGGGCTCGAACGCCTCGACGTTCGCCCACAGGTCCACCTGGAAGCCGGCCGCGACCATCTCCGCGCGGGCCGCCGCCATCTCCCGGTAGTAGTCCCGCGTGGAGCCGTAGTACGCCGTCCCGTACGTCGACTCCCCCACCACCGGGCGCAGCCGCTCGTCCACCTCGTCGTCGCGCTGGTCCGGCCAGAACAGCCCCACCTTGCCGGTCCCCCGGCTGTCCTGCGGCGCGATGATGCCGACCCCGGTCTTCGCCAGCGCCTTGAACGCCTCGGCCACCTGCTTGGGCGACTGCCCGAAGGGCACCCTCCTGCGCGCGTCCATGTAGGGGCTGATCAGGATGGGCTTGCCGAGCTCCTGCTCCACGATCGTGTGCTGGTCGGCGTACACCTCCAGCGTCGGGTTCGTGGCCAGGGTGTCCGCCATCTGGACCTCGAACGGCTGGTAGACGCCACCGAGCGAATCACGGTTGGCGAACCGCACGCCGTAGTCCTGCAGGATGCGCCGCGTCAGCGTGGTCAGCGTGCCGAGATGCTTCTTGTACGCCCTGGTGGGCGTCTTGGGGTCGCGCGGCGCCAGCGGCAGCGCCGGGAAGATCCGCATGCCGAACTGGTCGCCCAGGTCGAGGAGCTTGGCCAGGCTGTCCTCCTCCGACCCGGCCACCAGGATCATGTCGTACGAGGTGGCCTTGCCGGAGAAGTCGCACGTGGCGTCGTCCGAGCCGTCCGGCTGGGTGAGGAGCCGGTAATAGATCCGCTTGCCCGCCTTGACGGGGTGCTCCATCTGCGGGCAGCGGAACAGGTTGGTGCCGAACGACTCGTCCGTGCGGTAGACGTACGTGCGGCCGATCCGGTTACCGGGGTTGGCCTCGCGCAGGTCCCGCTCGGCCGCGTCGTGACAGGTGAGCCCGTCCTCCTCGCACGCCTTGTAGAGCGAGTCGAGCTCCCCGTCCCTCGTCAGGATCTCGCCCGAGTCGGAGACGGTGCGGAACTGCAGGCCGTACCCGATCCGGATGATCGTGTCGCCGCCCACGCTGTGGATCTCCTCCAGCTGGCTGCGCCAGGTGCAGGGGTTCGACCTGGGGGTGATCCAGTAGCCGGTGACGGCGTACGGGGCCCGCTCTCTGGTCTCGAACGTTCCACAGGGGTCGGTGAACTTCGACACCTTCGGCGTGGGGTCGGACGGCGACGGCTTGGGCGTCGAGGACGAGGCCGTGGGCGCCGGCTCGTCGGACGGCGGCATGACGATGACCACGGCGGCGATCACTGCCAGGATCGCTGCGCCCACGACGAGTAAGAGCCAGCGCACGGTCAGGAACCTACCCCCGCTTGACCCCGGCCCAGGACTCAAGCTGGGTCACGAAGCGCTTGGCCGAGTTGGGCCAGTGGTGGTTGGCCCGGGCCGCCGCGTAGCCGCGCGCGCCCTGCGCCCGCCGCTCCCGTACGTCGTCCCGCAGCGTCAGGACGGCCTGCGCCACGGCCTTGGGGTCCTCCCAGGGCACCACGACGCCGCTGTCATAGCGCTCCACCAGCTCGACGGCGCGCGGCGACGGGGTCGTGATGACGGGGATGCCGTGCGCCATGTACTCCACGATCTTCGTGGGCATCGAGTGGCGGTAGTTCGGCTCGTCGTGCAGCAGCGACAGCCCGGCCAGCGCCCCGTCGAGCCGCTTGAGCGCCTCGTCGTTGGGCATGAAGTCGCGCCACTCCAGCAGGCCCTCGGTGACGGCCTGGTTGAGCATCGGACGGCTCTGCGGGTCGGCGTACCCGATCAGCTCCACGGCCACCCGGTACGGCTGCAGCAGCTTCGCCACCTCGACGGCCTCGAACACGCCCCTGGCCCTGGACAACCAGCCGAGGTAGACCACCCGGTCGTCGCCGGGAGGCGTCACGGAGTCGGGCACCCAGGTCTCGTTCGGGACGATCAGGTGGGCGTGCTTGAACCTGCCCGCGTAAGCCGTCTCGGCCAGCAGCAGGTGCATGTGACGCTCGGCGGTGCCTTCCAGCATGCGGGCGAAGAACCGCACGGGAGGCCGCAGCGGCGCCGGCAGCCACGGCTTGAGCGAGAGCGTGGCGGGGGTGTCCTCGTGCACGTCCCACACCACGGGCGGCCGGTTGCGCACGCCCCAGATGGCGAACAGCAGCTCGGGGTCGTGGATGAGGACGAGATCGACCTTGTCGCGCATGCGTTTGAACAGCCGCCGGGCGGCCCACACCGCCGACATCCGCTTGCGTTGGGCGGCACGGGGGAGGTCAACGCCGGTCACCCAGGGTCGCGGGACGACCCCGTGGGCGGTGAACGAGGCGGCGTACGTGACCTCATGACCGGCATCCACAAGGGCACGAATCTGCCTGTGCAGAATTCGAGCATCCTCGGGGTTATGCACCACCGTCATGACGAGCACGTGCACTGCGCGCAGCCCTCCGTCGCTACAGCCGCTCGACGCGTTCACCCTCGGTGAGCACACCGCGGGTGTCGAGCACGAGCCGGGCGTTCTCCTCGACCATGTCGAGGTCGAAAGCGGCGTGCTGCTGCAGCAGCAGCGTCACGTCCGCGTCGATCACGGCCTTGGCCAGATCCTCCTCACGCGGCACCGGGGTGCCGTCAACCGCCCACTCCTTGACATAGGGGTCCGCGAACGAGAGCTCGGCGCCCAGCTCCAGCAGCGCACGCGCCACCGGGAGGGCCGGAGTTTCGCGTTCGTCGGCGATGTCCGGTTTGTAGGTGACGCCGAGCATAACGACCCGGGCGCCGTTCACGGCCTTCTTATGCCGGTTCAGCAGTCGCTGGACGCGGGCCACCACGTACGACGGCATCCGCTCGTTGATCTCCTGCGCCAGCTCCACGAACCTGAACGGGTAGCCGAGCTTGCGCACGGTGTACGACAGGTACGACGGGTCGACGGGGATGCAGTGCCCACCGACGCCCGGACCGGGCAGGAACTTCTGGAAGCCGAACGGCTTGGTCGCCGCGGCCTCGATCGACTCCCACAGGTTGATGCCGAGCTCGTCGCAGAAGATCGCCATCTCGTTGACGAGGGCGATGTTGACGTGCCGGTAGGTGTTCTCCAGCAGCTTGGCCATCTCGGCCTCGCGGGTGCCGCTGACCGGCACCACCTGCTCGATGAACTGCCCGTAGAACGCCGTGGCGCGGTCGCGGCAGGTCGGCGTGTAGCCGCCCACGACCTTGGGGGTGTTCCGCAGGCCGAACTTGGGGTTGCCGGGGTCGATGCGCTCGGGGGAGAAGGCGAGGTGGAAATCCTCGCCCGCGACGAGCCCCGAGCTCTCCAGCAGCGGCCTGGCCACCTCGTCGGTGGTGCCCGGCCAGGTGGTGGACTCGAGCACGACGAGCGTGCCCTTGCTCAGGTTGCGGCCGACGGCCTTGGTGGCGCCCTCCACGGCGGACAGGTCCGGTCGGTGGTCCTCGTCCAGCGGGGTGGGCACGCAGATCACGATCGTGTTGCTTCTGGCGAGCACGGTCTCGTCGAGCGTGGCGCTGAACCCGTTGGCCAGCATGTGCTCGAGATCGGCGTCGGCCAGGTCATCGATGTACGACTGCCCGGCGTTGAGCGCGTCGACCTTGGCGGGGTCGACGTCGAGGCCGACGACCCGCAGGCCGGCGGCGACCGCCTCCTTGGCCAGCGGCATGCCGACATAGCCCAGGCCGATGACAGCCAAGTCGATTTCTGTCACAGCAGCGCCTTAGAGAGCCGGAAACAACACTTCATGGTCGCAAAGGTTATCTCAAGTCCACCTAGCTCACGCCTAATGCGACCGAACACGTCAGAAGTGACAGCCAACGCGAAGGTCAACATTAGGCAAGCGACCGGTATAGGGCTTGATAAGTCTCGGCAACGCGGCTCCAAGTCCGCTTCGCCGCCACTTCCGCCCGTCCAGCCTCACCCATCTCAGCGCGCCGGGCCGGGTCCTCGCGGAGCCCCGCGATGGCCTTGGCGAGCGCGGCCGGGTCGCCCGGAGGGACGAGCATCCCGGCGCCGTCCGAGCCCACGAGCTCGGACAGAGCAGGCAGATCGCTGAGTACGACGGGCTTTCCGAGCGCCATCGCCTCGACGGGTTTCAATGGCGTAACAAGTCGGCATACCCGCAGGTCCTCTCGCGGGCAGGCGAAGATGTCGATGGCGTCCTGCGCCTGCAACGCCTCGTCGGGGCCGACCCGGCCCGGCAGGATGGCGTCGCCGAGGCCCAGCTCGTCGACCAGCGCCAGGAGGTTCTCGCGCTCGGTGCCGTCGCCCACGATGAGGACCTTTACGGGGGTGCCGTCGTCACGCAGCAGCGCGGCGGCCCGCAGCAGGGTGGCGAAGCCCTCGTAGGCCACGATGCTGGACACCGAGCCGACGACGATCTCGCCGGGGGCGATGCCGTACGCGTTCCTGAACGAGGCGCCGTCGTAGTGGGCCGTCAGCAGCGAGTCGTCCACGGCGTTGGGCGCCAGGTGGATCTTCTCCCGCGGCACGCCACGCTCGACGATCTCCGTGGCCATGGTCTCGGCCAGCGTGACCACGGCGTCGGCCGCGCGCATGAGGAACGCCTCGCGCTCGCGCTGGAGCACCTGCCGCTCGCTGCCCACCCGGATCGGGTCGCGCGAGGCCCAGGTCTCCTCCAGGAAGCCGCGTACCTCGTAGACGAACGGCGTGCCCGTCCTGTCGCGCACCGCGTGGGCCATGGAGCCGTTGCGGTGGTCGGTGGCGGCGTGCAGGACCTGCGGCTTGAGCTCGGTGACGAGCTTGGTGACCGCGTCGGCGCCCCTGATGATGCGCCCGCGCGTCTCGAACGGCATCTCGCCGTGGCCGTCGGGCAGCAGCCGGTAGTAGGGGATGCCGTCGATCTCCTCGAACGGCGCCGCGTCCGCGTGCCCCTGCAGCATCGGCCAGCCCCAGCTGGTGACCACGTGCGGGTCGAGCCCGGCGGCTTTCTGCGAGGTGACAATACGGTGCGTGCGCACCGTGTACCCGGCCTGCGTGTACGGCAGCGCGTTCGTGACCATGTGCAACACCCGGCCCGCGACGCGGTCGGTGATGGCCACCTTCGGCCCGGGCGGGATCGGGTCAGGGCTGATCGCGGCCAGCTCGCCCCGGTAGTAGGCGGCCCTGCGCTTGACGAACGGGTACTTGGTGTGGGCTTCGAGCGCCTCGGCGGCCTCGGTCACCCTGCCGGCGTCCCACAGCTCTTTGGCCTCGTTCCACGGCCCCTTGACCACGCGCATGCCGAACTTGCGCACGATGCGCCGGGCGCGCCGGGCGACGGGCCAGGCGACGCTGCCCACGACGGGACGCAGCCGGGGCGGGAGCGCGTCGGCGGCGGCCTGGGCCACCCGGACGGGGTCGGATTTGACCTTCGTCACGACGACGCGGGAAACGATGATCGGGTGCTGAACGAAACCTTTGAGAAGTCCACCGACGCCGGCTCGGGCGGACTTCGCGGAAACCTTGGAGGAGTCTTGACGACTGGCGTCGGATGCCACGCGGTGACCGTACCATAGGCAACGTTTTTCCCCTTCCGCTATGAAAGGCGAGGTCAATGAGGGAGAACCCCCTGGTCCTGCACGTATTGGGCGCTCGCCCCAATTTCGTGAAAGCGGCCCCGGTGGTGCGGGCACTCGGTGAACTCGGCGTGCGGCAGGGCATCATCCACACTGGTCAGCACTATGACGCGCTGATGTCGGACGTCTTCTTCGCCGACCTCGGCCTCCCCGAGCCCGTCGCGAACCTGGGGGTCGGCTCGGGCAGCCACGCCAAGCAGACCGCGGCGCTCCTCGTCGGCCTGGAGGAGGTCGTCCAGGAGCAGGACCCCGACCTGGTCGTCGTCTACGGCGACGTGAACTCGACGCTGGCCGCGATCCTCGTCTGCTCCAAGCTGGGCGTCAGGACCGCGCACGTGGAGGCGGGGCTGCGCTCGTTCGACCGGGGCATGCCGGAGGAGGTCAACCGGGTCGTCACCGACGCGCTGGCCGACCTGCTCTTCGCCACCTCCCCCGAGGCCCTGGCCTACCTGGCGAACGAGGGGGTGCCCGCGTCCAAGGTGCACCTGGTGGGCAACCCCATGATCGACAGCCTGTACTCGGCGCTGCCGTCGCTGGACCCGGCGCCCGTCGTGGAGCGGCTGGCCATACCGGCTCGTTATGCCGTGGCGACCCTGCACCGGCCCGCGAACGTGGACACCCCCGAGGCCGCCAAGGAGCTGGTCGACGCGGTGCTGCAGGTCTCGCGGCAGATCCCGATCGTGGTGCCGATCCACCCGCGCGGCAAGGCGCGGCTGGCCGAGGCGGGCCTGGTGGACGGGGAGTCGGTCAAGGTCGTCGACCCGCTGGGCTATGTGGACTTTCTCTCACTCGTACGCGGCGCCGCGCTGGTGGTCACGGACTCCGGCGGCGTCCAGGAGGAGACGACCGTGCTGGGCGTCCCCTGCCTGACCGTGCGGCCCAACACCGAGCGGCCGATCACGATCACGCACGGCACGAACCGCCTGGTCACGCCGACCCTCCTGCCGGCCGCCGCGGAGAAGGCGCTGGCCGACGGGGCCGCCACGCCGGCGGGCGAGCTGCCGGTGCTCTGGGACGGCCAGGCCGGGATGCGGATCGCGCGGGTGATCTCCGCCTGGCTGAAGGGCGACAACCTCGCCCCCGCCTCTCAGGCCAAACGCCCTGAATAGCGGTCATATCCGCCGTAAGATGCAGTACCTCCGCTAAGCGATAGGCGTATCACCATGGCCGAAACCCCTGAAGAGCCCACGTACCAGCGGCTCGGGCCCGTCAACTGGCTGCCCGAGGAGCGCAAGCTCGTCGAGCGATTCGAGGCCGAGGTCAGGGAGCTGCGGCGGCGGCTGGAGATCGCCGAGGCCAAGGCCGCGTACGCGAGCTGGAAGCTGGAGGCCACGCAGGCGAAGCGGACGTACAAGCTGGGCGAGGCCCTGGG
Organism: Nonomuraea sp. NPDC051941; assembly: GCF_044593615.1. Classification (NCBI taxonomy): domain Bacteria; kingdom Bacillati; phylum Actinomycetota; class Actinomycetes; order Streptosporangiales; family Streptosporangiaceae; genus Nonomuraea; species Nonomuraea sp. NPDC051941. The sequence continues at coordinate 163,963 of NZ_JBIUCF010000015.1, read as the reverse complement.
CTCGAAGAGCCCGGGGAAGATCGTCGAGGCGGTCCGGTCGAAGGAGAAGGCGCCGAAGCCGCCCGTGCCGGTTTCCGAGGCGACCGAGCTCGCCAACCACCGGCCGCCGCTCGTCGAGGTGCCGGCGGTGAAGTGGCCGAAGGGGCCGGTCAACCGGCCGGACCTGAAGGTCGCGGTGATCCTGGACGACTTCTCCCGGATGGCCTTCAAGTACGAGTGGGACCAGATCGAGTTCGGGCTCAAGGACTGGCCGGAGATCTTCGCCGAGAAGCGGCCCGACCTGCTGTTCTGCGAGTCGGCCTGGCACGGGAACCAGGGCCGCTGGCGCTACCAGATGACCGGCACCAACGCGCCCAAGGAGCCGCTGCGCGAGCTGGTGGCCTGGTGCAGGCGTGAGGGCATCCCGACGGTCTTCTGGAACAAGGAGGACCCGCCGAACTTCGACTTCTTCATCGACACGGCCAAGCTGTTCGACTACGTGTTCACCTGCGACGGTGACATGGTGCCGAAATATCGGGAAATTTTGGGACACGATCGGGTTGATGTGCTGCAGTTCGCGGCCCAGCCCCGCGTGCACAACCCGATCCAGCAGCGGCAGGGGCGCCTGCACGACGTGGTCTTCGCCGGGATGTACTTCCGCGACAAGCACCCCGAGCGCCGCGAGCAGATGGAGACCGTCATCGACCCGGTCAGGGAGCTGGGTCTGCACATCTTCGCGCGCAACGGCGAGGTGGACGAGAAGTACGCCTGGCCGGAGAAGTACCGGCCGCACATCGTGGGCGAGCTCCCCTACGACCAGATGCTGGCCGCGTACCGGATGTACAAGGTCTTCCTCAACGTCAACTCGGTGCTCGACTCGCCGACCATGTGCGCCCGCCGGGTCTTCGAGCTGTCCGCCTGCGCCACGCCCGTCGTGTCGGGGTGGTCACGGGCCGTCGAGGAGACCTTCGGCGACCTCGTTCCCATCGCGCGCGAGCCGGTCGAGTCGTACAACCAGGTCCTGCACCTGATCAACAGCCCCGAGCTGCGGGCCAGGATGGGGCACCTGGCGATGCGCGAGGTCTTCGACAAGCACCTGTTCTCGCACCGCGTGGACCAGATCCTGCAGGACCTCGGGCACCAGGTGCAGCCCAGGTCGCGCTCGATCTCGGTCGTGCTGCCCACCAACCGCGCCTCCCAGATCGAACACGCCATCTCCTCCGTGGCCCGCCAGATCCACCGGCCGCTCCAGCTCGTCATGGTGCTGCACGGGCTGGACATCGACCCGGTCGTGGTCGCCGACAAGGCCCGTATGGCGGGCATCACGGACGTCGTCGTCCTGCCCGCCGACGCGTCCCTGTCGCTCGGCGCCTGCATGAACCTGGGCATCTCGGCCGCCGAGGGCGACCTGATCGCCAAGATGGACGACGACAACCTGTACGGGGAGCACTACCTGTCGGACCTGGTGCGCGCGTTCGACTACTCCGACGCCGAGCTGGTCGGCAAGGGAGCGCACTACGCGTACTTCGAGGGCAGCAACACGACCATGCTCCGCCTGCCGGGGCTGGAGCACCGCTACTCCTTCCTGGTCCAGGGCGGTACGTTCCTCGGCAAGGCGGACATGTTCCGCTCGTACGGCTTCGCGGACATCACCCGTGGTGAGGACACCCACCTGGTGCGGCGGCTGAAGGAGGACTCCGTCAAGATCTACTCGGCGGACCGCTTCAACTTCGTCTACTGGCGCAGCGCGGACGCGTCGATGCACACCTGGCAGGCGGACCACATCAAGCTGACCCGCAACGCCCAGTTCTCCTTCGTCGGCCGCCCGGACGACCACGTCCTCATCTAGGCCGGCGTCCCTTTGAGGAGAGCAGCGGGGGGCGGTGCCGCCCTCCGTCCCCGGAAGGACCCCGGCCGAAGTGCGGCGGGTCAGTGGGTGATCTGGGCCAGGTTCTGGTCGGCGAGGCGGGCGAGCTCGTAGAGCCCCTGCGGCTTCACCCGCTGCCCCACCACCAGCATGCTCATGATCAGCGTCCCCCGCCGGATCATGACCGACCCGATCTGCGCGTTCTTCTGGCCCCCCGCCGCCGTCGTGAGGTAGGCCCGCGACTCGTCGCCCTTGGCCGGCATCGCGAGCATGCGCGTCTTGTAGGTCACCTGCGTGCCGCTCACGTCCGCGGTGTACGAGTTGCACTCCTTGGGCAGCGGCGCCGGGAAGGCCTTGCCGGGCAGCGCCACCACGGCCTGCGTGATCGAGCCGCGGTCGGCGGCGAAGGCGATCACCGCTGCCGGCGCCTTGGCGACGTCGGGACTGTCGGCGTCGAGCTGGGCCGCGCCCGCGCACTCCGGCCGCTGCAGCTTCGCCGCGCGGACGGCCGCGAGGCCCTGCTGGGTGGACTTGAGCGAGCCGAACGCGCCCAGCTCGGGCCCGTACGCGACGTGCATGCCCTTGGGCACCGGCAGCAGGGCGCCGCGCAGCCGGGCCGTCTCGGCGGACGCCTGCGGCGCGGACGACGCGGCGGCCGCCGGCGCCGCCGACGGGGCCTTGTCGGCGGAACATCCGGCAATAGCCAGCAAACTCAGGAATATACCGGAAATGGGCTTCAGCATTCGTCCTCCAATTCGCTCCAGCGGTATTTGTCAAAACGCTAGAGGAATGGAAGGCCGGACAGCCGAGTAACGTCGCTATTCGCGGGATTCAGTGGTTTTACGAACGATTTCCGGTTCGTTGCCGTTTGGCGATCCGCTGTTGAGCAGGGCTCTGGCCAGGCCCAATCCGGCACCCCCGAGCGTGAGCGCCTTGGCGAGCATTTCCTCGACGCCCTGCGCGCCGTTCAGGACCACCATGTGTTCGACGTTTCCGAACGCCTTCGAGCCGGCCTCGACGATTTCCGGCCAGCGTTCGGCGAGTTGCTGCGCGACGACCGCCTCCTGGTTGCTCGCCAGCGCCTCCGCGCGGGCCTTGATGGCCTCCGCCTGCGCCAGGCCCTTGGCCCGCGCGGCCTCGGCCTCGGCGATGCCGCGCAGCCTGGTCGCCTCCGACTCCGCCTCGCCGCGCAGCCTGATGCCCTCGGCCTCGGCCTGCGCCTCGGCGACCGCCGCGCGCCGCGCCGCCTCCGCGAGCGTGACCTGCTCGTACGCCCTGGCGTCCGCGGGCCTGCGCACCTCGCCTTCCAGCCGCTTCTCGGCGAGCAGGGCCTCGCGTTCGGCGGCGGTCGTCTGCTGGACCACGACCTCCTGGCGGGCGGTGGCCTCGGCCAGCGGGCCCGCCTGCTTGGCCGCTGCCGACGCCCGGTCGATCTCGGCCTGGTACCCGGCCTGCTGGATGCGGGCCTCGCGGACCGCGGCGGCCTTCTTGATGGCGGCCTCCTGCTCGGCGGCGTTGGCCTCCTGGTCGCGGTGGGCCTCGGCGATCCTGGCCAGCGAGGCCACGGCGGCCGCGTGCGGGCGGCCGAGGTTGGAGATGTAGCCGGTGGCGTCGTCGATCTCCTGGATCTGCAGGGAGTCCACGTTCAGGCCGAGCTTGCTCATCTCGTCGGCCGACGACGTGCGGATCTCGTTGGTGAGCGCGTCCCGGTTGACGATCAGGTCCTCGACCGTGAGGTTGCCGATGATCGAGCGCAGGTGGCCCGAGAAGAGCTGGTGCGTCTTCTCGTCCACGGTCTTCTGCTGGTCGAGGAAGCGGCGGGCGGCGTTGGCGATGGAGACGAAGTCGTCGCCCACCTTGTAGATCACCACGCCGCGCACGTGCACCGGGATGCCCTGCTTGGTGACGCACTTGACCTCGAGCTGGGAGACGCGGCTGTCGAGCGACATGCGGCGCGCGGTCTGGAACCCCGGGACGACCAGCGCGCCCTTCCCCGTGACGATCTTGAAGCCGAGCGTCTCCCGGCCGCGGGCGCCCAGGCCCGAGATGAGGATCGCCTCGTTCGGCTCCGCGACCCGCCAGACCAGCTTGAACGCCACGACGCAGACGAACGCGATGAGGGCGATGATGCCTGCGAGCATTAAGTCCATGATCCACTCCGGGAGGACGTCGGCGTATAAGTTGCCGACCAGACTTCCCGGCTCGCCCCAATTAGAAGGTACGCCCGATCAAGGGGCTTTACTAGATATCTCCGGTTCCGTCCCGTTGGGAGTGGCGCCGTTGAGCAGGGCCCTGGCCAGGCCGATCCCGGCGCCGCCGAGCGTGAGGGCCTTGGCCAGGAGTTCCTCGACGCCCTGGGCGCCGTTCAGCACCACCATGTGGTCCACGTTCCCGAACGCCTTCGCGCCCGCCTCCACGATCTCCGGCCAGCGCTCGGCGAGCTGCTGGGCGATGACCGCCTCCTGGTTCTCCTTCAGCGCCTGGGCGCGCGCCCTGATCGCCTGGGCCTCCGCCAGGCCCTTGGCCGACGACGCCTCGGCCTCGGCCAGGCCCAGCGCCTTGGCTGCCTCCGCCTGGGCCAGACCGCGGGCCTGCGCGGCCTGGGCCTCCGCCTCACCGGCGATCTTCGTGGCGGCTCCCGCGGCCTCGCCGCGCAGCCGTACCGACTCGGCCTCGGCCGCGGCGGCCAGCTTGACCTGGGAGGCCTGCGCGGCGGCGCGCAGCTCGGTCTCCCTGGCCTCGGCCTCCGCCTGCGCGATGCGGGCGTCGCGCTCGGCCTGGGAGAGCGTGACGGTCTCGTACGCCTTGGCGTCGGCGGGCTTGCGCACCTGCGACTGCAGCCGCTGCTCGGCGAGCTTGGCCTCCAGCTCGGCGGCCCTCGTCTCCTGGACCACCACCTCCTGGCGGGCGGTCGCCTCCGACAGCGGGCCGGCCTGGCGGGCAGTGGCCTGGGCCTGGTCGATCTCGGCCTGGTAGGAGGCCTCCTTGATGCGGGAGTCGCGGCGGGCGGCGGCCATGTTGGCGGCGGCGATCTGCTCGGCCTCGGTGGCCTCCTGGTCGCGCTGGGCCTGGGCGATGCGGGCGGTGGAGGCGACCTTGGCGGCGTGCGGCTTGCCGAGGTTGACGATGTAGCCGGTCTCGTCGTCGATCTCCTGGATCTGCAGGGAGTCGACGATCAGGCCCAGCTTGCTCATCTCGTCGGCCGCCGAGGCCCTGGTCTCGCTGGTCAGGCGCTCGCGGTTGAGTATGAGGTCCTCGATGGTGAGGTTGCCGATGATCGAGCGCAGGTGGCCGGTGAACAGCTCGTGGATGGCGCTCGTCATGAAGTCCTGCTGGTCGAGGAAGCGGCGGGCGGCGTTGGCGATGGAGGACAGGTCGTCGCCGACCTTGTAGATGACCACGCCGCGGATGTGCACGGGGATGCCCTGCTGGGTGACGCAGGAGACCTGGAGGTTGGCGGCCCTGGTGTCCAGCCGCAGCCGCCTGGCCGCCTGGAACCCGGGCAGCACCGCCGCACCCTTGCCTGTGATGATCTTGAAGCCCAGGCTGTCGACGCCCTCGCCGCGACGGCGGGCGCCCAGCCCGGAGATGATCAGGGCCTCGTTGGGTTCCGCGACCCGCCACACGGCCTTGAACAGCAGGATGATGATGACTGCGGCGGCGACGATGCCGCCGGCGGCGATGTAGAACTCGGGGGACATCGGAGCGGCCTCCCTTAGACGAGCGCCCTGACCACGTAGACGGTCCGCGGGGGGAAGTACTCGACCACGACCACGATGGATCCGGTCAGGAACTCCTCGTCGGGCACGCTGGGATGTGCGTAGAACGCCTCCACGCCGCCCCTGACCGGGATCATGACCTCGCCGACGAGCCCTGGGCCGATCTTTCCCGTGACCCTGCCCTGCTTGCCGACCACCTGACTCCCCCCGCTCGCGATATTCCGGACGCTACTCCAAACGAGCATTCGCGGTAATAGGCCGCACGAAAGATTCCGGCGGGCCCGGATACTCGGACATTCGGGACGATCGACCCCTGAGACGACGATTGACGTCTGAGGGACGGGGTATTCGCGGTTCGACGGTTTGGGCTCGGCCTGGCGGCGCCGTCACGGCAGCCCTCCGCGCTGTGGAGGTGAAGGCGCTGTGAAGCTGTGGCCGCGGGTCTTCCTGATCGGGTTCGTCTTGTGGCTGGCCAGCGTCGCGGTCACCGCCTGGACGGCCAACTCCAACCTCGTGCCGACGGTGGTGCTGTTCGGCAGCTTCCTGGTGCCCGTGACGTTCGTGGTCTGGGCGTACGGGCGCGACCGTTCGCCGCAGGTGACGGTCGAGCTGCTGTTCGTGGCGTTCGTGGTGGGCGGCGTGCTCGGCGTGCTCGGCGCGTCCCTCCTCGAGAGCCTGCTGATCCGCCCGTCGATCGTCATGTACGTCCTCGTCGGCCTCATCGAGGAGGGCGTGAAGCTCGGCGCGCTGATGTTCGTCACCAGGAGGATGGCCCGGCGTTCCGCCCGGGACGGCATCGTGCTCGGCGCCACCGTCGGCTTCGGCTTCGCCGCGTTCGAGAGCGCCGGATACGCCTTCAACGCCCTCTTCACCGCCGACGGCCTGTCACTGTCCCAGCTCGTCGAGACCGAGGTGCTGCGCGGCATCCTGTCGCCCGTCGGGCACGGCCTGTGGACGGCCATCGCGGGCGGCGTGCTGTTCGCGGCGCGCGGCCGGATCACCGGCTCCGTCGTCCTGGCCTACCTCGGCGTCTCGCTGCTGCACGCCCTCTGGGACTCCATGACCGCCATCGCGATCGCGATCACGCTCGTGCTGACCGGCCAGCCGTGGCAGTGGGAGCTCCTGCGCATCGGCCGGGTCCCGAACGTGACCGCGTGGCAGGTGCACGTGTACACCATGGTCAACTGGGCCGGGCTCATCGCGATCTCCCTGGTAGCGCTGTTGTGGCTGCGGACGATCGCCGCCAGAGCGCGTCGCGATCGCGAGATCTTGTCCCAATAATCACGGTAATGAACGTGTTCCTCCCACTGCGCCGGAACCATAAACGGTGCTAGTCTCCTATGCGATCTTCCGGAGGTGTATTTACACAAGGTGTGGAAATGCCCCCGACTCGAGGTTGGGACATGGGCTCGCGAAACCGGTCAATTCGGTTCAAGATCTTCTTATTGTTGCTGCTACCCCTTCTGTCTCTGAGCGCGCTCTGGGGTTTCGTCCTCAACCTCACCATGGGCGACGCCCAGTCACTGCTCCGCGCGAGCACGCTCTATCGGACTATCGGCGTCACCTCCACGGACCTGGGACTACAGCTGCAGGCCGAGCGGGTGCGCTCCGCCGAGACGCTCACTACGCGTAAGCTCACCTCGGTGCTCAGCGCCCAGCGCGCCCGCACCGACCGGTCGGTCACCGACTTCAAGCTGGCCGTCATGGAGGCCGGCGGCTCGGTCGGCGACGACCTGCGACTGCCGCTCGGCACTCTCGAATCCGCCCTCGGCCGCCTCTCGGCGATCAGGGCCGACATCGACGGCGGCCTCGGCTCCCGGCTGGCCGGGCTGAACGAGTACAACCGCATCCTCGACGGGATCTTCACCCTCTACGACCACCTGGTCTCCGTCTCCGACCTGACGATCTTCCAGCAGGCGTCCTCGCTGCAGGCCATGGGCATGGCCAGGGAGTACATCGCCAGGGAGCACGCGCTCATCATCGGGGCGCTGGCCGACCGCCGGCTCACCGCGCCCGAGGTCTCCGCCTTCACCGAGTACGCGGCCTCCAGGAAGTTCCTCCACGCGCGCGGCCTGGCCGGGCTCGACGTGACGCTGCGCCGGCCGTACGAGCAGGTCTTCGCCGCCGAGCCGTTCCAGACCTTCGCCACCATGGAGGCGCGGATCATCAAGACCGGCAGCCCGCCCCCCACCGCCGAGGGGTGGACCGAGGCCGTCGACAAGCTCACCTCGCGGCTGGACCAGCTCGGCTCCTCCTCCGCCGGCGTGCTGGCCACGCGCACGTCCGAGGCCGCGACCTCCACCATCGTCAAGATCTCCGTCGCCGGCGGCGTGGGCTTGATCGCCGTGCTCGCGTCGATCATCATCTCTGTACGCTTCGGTCGCCGCCTGGCCGGCGAGCTGGCCGGGCTGCGTACCGCCGCGATCGAGCTGTCGCAGAGCCGGCTGCCCGACGTCGTCGAGCGGCTGCGCAGGGGTGAGGACGTCGACGTGCGGAAGGAGGCCAAGGCGATCAAGGTGCACGGTTCCGCCGAGATCAGCGACGTCGCCAGGGCCTTCGGCTCCGTGCAGCGCACCGCCGTGACGGCGGCGGTCGGCCAGGCCGCGATGCGGCGCGGGGTCGGCCAGGTCTTCCTCAACCTCGCCCGGCGCAAGCAGGGCCTGCTGCACCGGCAGCTGTCGCTGCTGGACGCCATGCAGCGCCGTACGCACGACCCCGACCGGCTCGAGGAGCTCTTCCGCCTCGACCACCTGACCACCCGCATGCGCCGGCACGCGGAGAGCCTGATGATCCTCTCCGGGTCCGCGCCGGGACGGGCCTGGCGCAAGCCGGTGCCCGTGATCGACATCGTCCGCGCGGCCATCGCCGAGATCGAGGACTACACCAGGGTCACCGTCGAGGGCATGCCGGTCGCCGCGGTCGACGGCACCGCCGCCGCCGACCTCACCCACCTGGTGGCCGAGCTGGTCGAGAACGCCACCATCTACTCGCCGCCGGACACCACGGTCCAGGTGCGCGGCGACCTGGTGAGCAACGGATACGTCATCGAGGTGGAGGACCGCGGGCTCGGGCTGTCGGTCGCCGAGTACTCGGCGTTCAACACGCGGATGGCCGCGCCGCCGGAGTTCGACCTGGCCGACAGCGACAGGCTGGGCCTGTTCGTGGTGGCCAAGCTGGCGCAACAGTACGGGATCAAGGTGCTGCTGCGGCGGTCGCCCTTCGGCGGGACGACGGCCATCGTGCTCGTGCCGCGTTCGATGGTGACCGAGCAGGCGGCGCTGGAGGCGGGCGACATCGACGGCAAGGCCGATCTGCCGAGCCGTACGCGGAAGAAGGCGCTCGCCGTGGTGACCTCCGGCACGCACGCGGGACTGCCCAGACGGGTGCGCCAGACCAACCTGGCGCCGCAGCTCAAGGAGAGCCCGCCGCTCGGGCAGGAGCGGGCTCCCGAGCAGGAGCCGCGTGGCCAGGAGCCGCCGCCCGAACGCTCTCCTGACGAGGTAAGGGACTTGTTCTCCGCGTTCCAGCGGGGGACCCAACGCGCCCGAGAAGAAGCCTCTGAGGAGGGGCCATGAGTAAGGGGGATGCATGACTTTGCCGACCACCAACACCGGTGAGCTCAACTGGCTGCTGGACGATCTTGCCACCAGGGTCGCCGCGGTGCGCCAGGCCGTCATCTTGTCGACCGACGGCCTCGCGATTGGGTACTCGAAGGGCTTGATCCGGGAGGACGCCGAGCATCTGTCGGCGGTTGCGGCCGGGTTCCAGAGCCTGGCCCGTGGCACCGGACGCCATTTCGGCGGCGGCGACGTGCGTCAGACCATTGTGGAGATGGAGTCGGCCTTCCTGTTCGTGACAGCGGCGGGACAGGGCACCTGCCTGGCCGTGATCGCCGATGCGAACGTGGACGTCGGCCACATCGCCTACGAGATGGCGATGCTGGTCAAGCGGGTTGGCCAGCACATCACCACCAATCCGCGCGCTGGAGCGTCATGAGCGATAGCCCGCAGTGGTTCGATGAGGACGCGGGGCCCGTCGTTCGGCCCTATGCTCTCATCCGCGGCCGTACGCGTTCCTCAGGGGACACGTTCGACCTCGTGGCAACCGTGCGCGCCGTCGGCGACCCGCCTGGCGAGCTCGGCCCCGAACAGCAGCTCATCCTGCGGGCAGCACGCAATCCGATCTCGGTGGCCGACCTGGCCGTCGAGCTCGACCTGCCCGTCGGCGTCGTCCGGGTCCTGCTGGGCGACATGCGTGACCACGGGCTCATCTCGGTGTCGTCGCCCTCATCCGGAGGGTCGCGGTCGAATGAGCGCATTCTCAAGGAAGTGATCAATGGACTCCGTGCTCTCTGAGGACCCCGTCGCGCTGAAGATTCTCATCGCAGGGGGGTTCGGCGTCGGCAAGACCACACTGGTCGGGGCGGTCAGCGAGATCAAGCCGCTGCGCACGGAAGAGGTGCTCTCCGACCGTGGGATCGGGATCGACGACCTCGACGGCGTGGAGGCCAAGAACACCACGACCGTGGCGATGGACTTCGGCCGCATCACGATCCGCGACGGGCTGGTCGTGTACCTGTTCGGGACGCCCGGGCAGGAGCGGTTCTGGTTCATGTGGGACGAGCTGTCCTACGGCGCGCTGGGCGCCGTCGTCATCGCGGACACGCGCCGGCTGACCGACTGCTTCCCGTCCGTCGACTACTTCGAGCAGCGCGGCACGCCGTTCGTGGTGGCCGTCAACTGCTTCGAGGGGGCGGCGCGGCACAGCGTCGAGGACGTGCGCATCGCGCTCGACCTGGACGACGACGTGCCGGTCATGCTGTGCGACGTGCGGCGGCGCACCTCCGCCAAGGAAGTCATGATCGCCCTCGTGGAGCACTCCCTGCGGACGCTGACCTCAGCGAACTAGAGCGCCCTGAGGCCGTTGATCACCTCTCGGAGCAGGCTCTCCGTGGGCGTCGCGGCCTTGTCGCGCGGCGGGCGGACCGTGACCAGTCCGTGGTCGAGCAGGTCGCCCAGCAGCACTCTCACGACGCCGACGGGCAGGCCCAGATCCGAGGCGACCTCGGCGACGGGCCTGGTCTGACCTGCCACGATTCCCAGCAACCGCCGGTGCTGAGCGCTGAGCTCCGCCTTGGCCGGGACGGGCAGCCCCGTCCCGGCGACGGTCGCCAGCAGGTCGAGCGCGTTGGAGGAAGTGGGCCTGGTGCGCCCACGCGCGACCGCGTACGGCCGCACGACGGGACCCGCCTCCTCATCGACCCACTCGTGCTCGCCGCTCACGATTGAGATCCCCCATCCTGTTCACTGGCGTCCTGCCGCCCGCGCTGCCAGCCCGACTGGAGCGAGGAGAGCAGCGCCCTGGTCTCCTCTGGTGAGCGCTCCTCGGCCGGCGGCGCTGGTGGCGGTGTCTGCTTGAGCCGCTGCGGCAGGCCCGCCTGCCGCTCGCGCTGCGGCAGGCCGGTCTCCCGCTGCCGCTCGCGCTGTGGGAGCCCCGTCTCCCTCTGGCGGTCACGCTGTGGCAACCCGGTCTCCCGCTGCCGCTGGCGGCGCGGCAGGTCGGGCTCCTGCTGCTGCGGCAGGGCCACCGGGCCGCTGCCCGTCTGTGACGCCTGCTGTGACACTTGCTGGGGCACGGCCACGGGACCGGTCCCGCCCGCCTGCTGGCCCCGCTTGCTGGTACGGACCCGGCGCGGCAGCTCGCCCGGCCCCGTGGGCTCCTGCCGGACCACTGAGACCGAGACGGACTCGAACTCCAGCGGCTGCACCGGGGTCGCCATGGGCTCCACCAGGGAGCCGGGCACGAGCACGATGGCGGTGGTGCCGCCGTACGGCGAGGGCTTGAGCGTCACCTTGACGCCGTGCCTGGCCGCGAGCATGCCGACCACCGCGAAGCCCAGCCGTTCGGTCTGGGAGGGGTCGAACTCCTGCGGGCTGGCCAGGCGCGCGTTGATGCCCCTGCGGGCGGCATCGTCCATGCCCAGGCCGCGGTCCTCGATCTCGACCGCGAAGCCCCGGCCGACCATCTCTCCGCGTACGGAGACCTCGTTGCTGGGCGAGGAGAAGGAGGCGGCGTTCTCGATCAGCTCGGCGAACAGGTGCATGAGGTCGGCCACCGCCGCGCCCGAGACGCCGCACTCGTTCATCGGGTAGACGCGTACCCGGGTGTACTCCTCGACCTGGGCCGCCGCGCCGCTCAGCACGTCCTCGATCGGGATGACGCCGCGCCACCTGCGGCCCGCCGCGCCGCCCGAGAGCAGCACCAGGCCCTCGGCGTGGCGGCGCATGCGGGTGGTCAGGTGGTCGAGCCTGAACAGGCGCTCCAGCGCCTCCGGATCCTCCGTCTGGCGCTGCATCTCGTCGAGCATCTTGAGCTGGCGCTGCAGCAGCGACTGGCTGCGCCTGGCGAGGTTGCGCAGCGCCTGCGACACGCCCTCGCGCAGCCTGGCCTGCTCGACGGCCGCGTCCACGGCCGTGCTCTGCACGCTGTCGAACGCCGTCGCCAGGTCGGTGACCTCGCTGGTCGAGCCGCGGCCCACCGTGATGGGTGGCGCCTCGGTGGCGATGTCCACGCTCTCGCCCTTGCGCAGCTTCGTCACGACGTCCGGGAGCCTGATCTCGGCCAGGTCCAGCGCGGTACGGCGCAGCGTCCTCATCTCGCGGGTGAGCCTGCGGCCGACCTTGATCGAGATGACGATGGAGAAGATGACGGCGATGAGGCCGAGGGCGCCCGCGATGGCGGCCCGCACCACGATGCCGATGCCCGCGGGCTCCATCCTGGCCAGCAGCTTGTCGCCGGTGCGCCAGACGGCGTCGCGGTATTCCTTCTGGACCTGCTCGGACACGCCCCGCCACAGCTCGACGTCCACCGGCTGGCCGGAGATGTAGCTCTCCAGCAGGTTCTCCATGGTGCCGTAGCGCGGGGAGTAGTACAGCTTCTCGAACGGGGCCCGCAGCTCGGTGTCGAGGTTGGCCAGGGCCTTGGGGAACAGGTACGTCCGGGTGTTGTCCAAACCGGCCAGCAGGTGGAGGTCGGCGTGCATGGTCATCCGGCCGTTAGCGGCGACGATCAGCGCGTGCTCCCGGCTCAGCAGCTCGCGTACCTCGTCGGCGGCGATCAGGCCCTGCGCCTGGAGCGCCATCTGGAGGTCGGTGCTGACCATCATCCTGGAGTACAGCAGGTGGATCTCGTCGGAGACCTTCGCGTACTCGGTGACGAGGGTGCCGGGGGTGAGCTTGCGGTCGTCCACCTTGCGGCGGATGTCCGGGATCCGGTTGACCGCCTCGAAGACGTTCTGGAGCTGGGTCTTCATGTCCTGCGTGAGCGCCGACTGCACGTCCTCGGACATGGCGCGCTCGCGCAGCGTCTTGCGGTTGTTGTCGACCTTGGCCCGCGCCTTGTTCAGCGCGTCGGGGTCCGTGACCGTGCCCGCGATCCGCTCGGCGGAGGCCAGGCGCTCGGTCTGGAGGTTGGAGATCAGGCCGTCGGCGTTGTTGATGACGCCCGTCCAGATCGTCTCGACCTTGAGCAGGTTGAGCGCGTCCCCCGACGTGGTGCTCGCGGCGAAGCCCCAGAGTGCGACCAGGGAGACCAAGGGGATGACGAGCAGCGTCGAGATCTTGAATCTGATGGATCTGCCCGATGCCATGACACCCGCTCCCGGATAGAAGATCGCGGGAGAGAATAGCATCGAAACAGGTGGTTTTAAGATCGACTTGCGATAAATCTGTGATATGTCAGGAAATCCGCATGTTGCGCAGCAGCCCGCCGGCTGACCGGACGCCAGGTCAGCCACGCCAGCCACGCGGCCAGCACGCCCAGCAACGTCACCTCGGCACCCAGCAGCAACCGCTCGACGAGACCGATCATCACCCGCTCGCCGGGCAGGGCCACGTACGTGATCGCCAGCAGCCCGAACCCCCCGGCCAGGGTCACCCACTCCACCACCCGCGCCACAGGCTTCCAGCGGGCGTCTGAGCCCAGTCTGGGCACCATCAACAGCCCGGCGGCGGGCAGGCTCACGAATGCCGCGACGGAGACGTACCGGTGGATCTGGGCCGCGAGGTCGAGATCCGCCCCGAGGGGTGTGGTCGGGACCAGGGCCGCAACGACCAGAGCCCCGGACCACACCCCCAGCAACCACTGAGGCATCCCCCGCACCGGCGCCCCGGCCGCCCGCAACCCCACGAGCAGCGCCAGGGACCCCAACCCGAGCACCGCCATGGCGACCTCCGTGACGCCCCCGCGGTCGGACACGGCGTATTCGCTGACGGTCACGTTCATGGGGTCGAGCTGGGGATCGGGCCCGAACTGCCCGACCAGCACGGCGACCACCGAGAACAGGATCGCGGCACAGGCGATCAGGGGGGAGAGCCTCTTCACTGCGGTCATGAAGCAACTCTCCCGCCGGGGACAGCCCTCTCACATCGGGCTCCGTCCCCGAGCCGACCCTGACCTAACCCTGAGGTCACATGCCTGCGCGATGGGCCTCGCTGAGCTGGATGATCTGGACGTAGTTGCCGTCCGGGTCGATCGCGGTGGCGAACAGGCTGCCGTCGCGGTCCTCGACCTCCGCCAGCCACGTCACGCCCGCGCTGTCCATGCGCGCGGCGACCGCGCGGGCGTCGGCCACGTCGAAGTTCAGGATCACCCTGCCGGGCTCGGGGTTCTTGTCCGACACATCCGTCCGCGTGTCGATGAACAGGTAGAACTCGCCGAACTTGAGCACCCCGTACCCGCCGACGTCGGAGTTGTCCTCCGGGTCGAGGGCGTCGACGTACCAGGTGCGCAGACGCTCGGGGTTCGTGCTGGCGAGCAGCAGGCTGCCGAGAACGGGTCGCCTCATCGCGAGCTCCTCCGATGGTGTTGACGTGCTTTCCATCAGACAGACCGGACGGAGCGGGAGAACTCATCGCTGTGAACGCAAAAACCTCCGCGCGGCGCGCCCAGCCGGGCGTGCCGCGCGGAGTTCGGCGCCGTGGGTCAGCCTGTGCGGAGGGTGAGCCCGTAGACGCTCAGGATCTCGTTGACGGGCTGGTGGTACGTGGTCCCGCCGACGGAGCAGTTGCCGGAGCCGCCCGAGGTGACGCCCTGAGCCTGGCTGCCCGAGATGAACGAGCCGCCGGAGTCGCCGGGCTCGGCGCAGGCGCTGGTGCGGGTCAGGCCGGTGACGGTGCCCTGCGGGTACGTGACCGTGGCGTTGTGCTGCTGGATGGTGCCGCAGCGCCAGCCGGTGGTCGAACCGGAGCGGCAGATGGACGAGCCCACCGCGGCCTGGGTGGAGCCGCGGACGATCACGTTCGCGCCGCCGGAGCCGCGAACCCACGGCTGCGCGGTGTTGCCGGGAGCGGCGACCCAGGCGTAGTCGTTACCCGGGAATGAGGCGCCCTGGAAGGTTCCCGTCGGGTTGGTGGTGTTGGTGGCCACGCGGCAGTGCCCGGCGGTGACGAAGCCGGGGGTGCTGCCCCTGGTGACCGAGAAGCCGACGCTGCAGCGGCTGGAGCCGATGTAGAACGGGGCGCCGCCGATGATGTTGATGAGCGGAACGGGCCGCTCGGCGGTCGCCGACACGCTGACCGCGCTCCTGTCCACGCCCGCGGCCTTGGCCAGGGCCTCGGCGGCCTCTACCGTGGGCGCCTGGATGGCGACGCTGTTGGTCTTCACGTCCACGAACCAGAGCGCCGCCCCGGCCTGGGCCTTCTTCGGCGCCTGGTCGAGCTGCTGCACGACCGCGTCGAGCTGGGCGAGCGAGCGCGCGACCACGACCGGCTCGGCGCCCTGCGCCTTGATGGTGCCGGTGGCGTTGGGGTCGGTGGTGGCGACCAGGAACTTGGAGGCGTCGTCGTTCAGCCAGGCGCCGCCGTACGACGCGCCGAGCTGGGAGGTGAGCGTGGCCTGCGTGGACGCGGCGCGTTCCTCGTTGGCCAGGCGGGCGTTGACCTGCTGCTCGGAGAGTCCGAGGTCCCGTTCGAGCGCGTCCACGACGGACGGGGGAAGGGATGGGGAGGCGGATTGAGGCGCCGGGTCGGCTGCTGCGGGGCTGAGGGGGGTGGCCAGGCAGGCGGCGAGGATGACGCCGCCAACCAACGCACAGCGTTTACTCGACATGTGCACTCCTCGGGTGGGGGTGCTGTCAAGCTAACGGTTGCTAAGGCGCCTGCCAGCATGCCAAAGAGCCTCTATTTCGGTGTTATGGGGTCTTTTCGGACACGGGCTTTGGACCGATTTATCGCCTAAAAGGTGAGCGGCCTGGTAGGTCGGTATGGTCCCGTTGCTGGAGGTGTTCTCTTTGCGAAACGGTGTTCGCCATCTGCTCGGCGCCGGCGCGGGACTGCTGGCCACCCCGCTCATTGCAACCGGTTTCATCGTGGGGATCGAGCGTTATCGCCACACGGCGGCCATGACCGTCGACTGGGTCGTGCTGGCCGTGTACGTCGGCACGGTGGTGCTCATCGGGGTCCTGGCCGGGTCTAGGATCTCGCCGCTCGCCTCGCTGCTGCCCGGCCTGGCCTTCCTCGGTTTCATCGGAGCGGCGCTGGTGCGCATGGCCCTGGGCGGCGACCACCGGATGGGGTTCGACGACGTGCCGAGCCAGTTTCTCGAGGGCTACATGACCCTGCTCTACACCTGGTCGCTCCCCACGGGATGCATCCTGCTGACCGCCTCGCTCTTCCCCTCCCGCTGGCGGGCGGCCAGGACCGACCCGCCCCCGCCGCCTCCGCAGGAGGCCCCGGAGCCGCCGCCGCTGCCCAAGCGGATCCCGTCCTCCCACCGCTGAGGGCCGGGATCGTCAGGCGGACTTGGCCTCCGGCAGCGGGATCCACTTGTGCGCCCAGGTCACCAGCTCGTCCAGCACCGGCCGCAGCTCCTGCCCCATCTCGGTCAGGTGGTATTCGACGCGCACCGGCGACGTGGGCAGCACGCGGCGCTCGATGAGCCCGGCGCTCTCCAGCTCGCGCAGCCGCCGGGCCAGCATCGTGTCGTTGATGCCGGGGATGGCCGCCTTGAGGTCGGCGTACCGGTGGGCGCCCTTGAAGATCATGTGGATCACCGCGCCCGACCACCGGGCGCCGATCAGCTCTAAGGCGATGTGGAAGCGCGCGCACACCAAATCGAGACTCATGCCACAAATCCTATCAGCGCTTGCTCAGAAATATGTAGCAGCTCAATAATGTTGAGTAGCTACACCGCCTGAGTGAAGGAGCATGCCATGGGCAAGCCGGTCCTGCAGATCGTCGTCGCCAGCACCCGTCCCGGCCGTGCCGGACGTCCCATCGCCGAGTGGTTCCACGGCAAGGCCGTGGAGTCGGGACTGTTCGAGGTCGAGCTGATCGACCTGGCGGAGGTCGCGCTGCCGTTCCTGGACGAGCCCAACCACCCCCGGCTCAAGCAGTATGTGAACGCGCACACCAAGGAGTGGAGCGCCACCGTCGAGCGGGGCGACGCGTACGTGTTCGTGACCCCCGAGTACAACCACAGCTTCAACGCCGTGCTGAAGAACGCCCTCGACTACCTGCACCACGAGTGGCAGCACAAGGCGGCCGGGTTCGTCAGCTACGGCGGCGTCTCCGGCGGCACCCGCGCCGCGAACAGCCTGCGCCAGGTCACCAGCACCCTGAGGATGATCCCGGTGCTGGAGGCGGTGAACATCCCGTTCTACACCCAGTTCATCGGCGAGGACGGCAAGGTGCACGCCAACGACGTCATGGACTCCGCCGCCGACGCCATGCTCGCCGAGCTGGCCAAGCTGACCGGCGCGTTGCGTTCGATGCGTGCCGCCTGAGCTACGCTGCCGGACGTGGCACTGGCTGTAGGCGTGGTGGTCCGTTACCGCAAGGCGGTGACGTACGGCGTGCACGCGCTGCTCGCCGCGCTGGAGAGCGCCGGGGTGGAGCACGAGCTGAGACTCGGCACCACCCCTGAGGAGACCGCGGAGCACATCACGGCCAGCCAGGCCGACCGCGTGCTCGTGCTCTGGTCGTTCTACTCGCCCGACGCCGAGGCCATGGCCGCCGAGCTGGCCACGGTCAGGTCGCTGAGCGGCGGCCGGGGGCTGCACATCGCGGGCGGCGTGCACGCCACGGCCGAGCCGCAGCAGGTCATCGACGCGGGCTGGGACCTGGCGGGGATCGGCGAGGGCGAGACCACGATCATCTCCCTCGTCCGGGCGCTCCAGCAGGACGAGCCGCTCACCTCGGTGCCAGGGCTGGCGATCAAGGACGCCGACGGCGTCGCCCTGCGCACGAGGCCGGCGCCGCAGCTGCCGCTCGACGCGTTCCCCTCCTTCGTGGGCAGGAACGGGCCGATCGAGATCACCCGCGGCTGCCGCTACACCTGCCGCTTCTGCCAGACGCCGTTCATGTTCGGCGGGCAGTTCCGCCACCGCTCGGTCGCCAGCGTGCGCGAGCACGTGCGCGGGATGGTCGACAGGGGCCTGCGCGACATCCGCTTCATCACGCCGACCTCGCTCTCGTACGGCTCCCCCGGGCCCGATCCCGACCTGGGCAAGGTGGAGGAGCTGCTGGCCGGGGTCAAGGAGGAGCTGCCGGCGCGCGGCCGGGTGTTCTTCGGGAGCTTCCCCTCAGAGGTACGGCCCGAGCACGTCAGCCCAGAGGCCATGCGCATGCTCAAGCGCTACGTGGCCAACGACAACCTGATCATCGGCGCCCAGTCCGGCTCCGACAAGGTGCTGGCCGCCTCGGGCCGCGGCCACGACACCTCACCCGTGCGCGACGCCGTCAGGATCGCGGTCGAGCACGGCTTCCGGCCGAACGTCGACTTCATCTTCGGCATGCCGGGCGAGACCGAGGAGGATCAGGAGCAGTCGCTGAAGCTCGCCTCCGACCTGGCCGAGCTGGGGGCCCGCATCCACACCCACACGTTCATGCCGCTGCCCGGCACGCCGTGGCGGGACGCCGAGCCCGCGTTCATCCCGCTGGCGACCATGAGCGAGCTGGACCGGCTGGCGCAGCGCGGCGACGCCTACGGCCACTGGCGCAAGCAGGCCGAACACGCCGTACGGCTGGCCGAGACGGCCAAGGCCTACCCGCGCCGGGCACGGCGCCGGCGCACCGGCTAGTGATCGTCGTCGTCGAAGGTGTGCATGACCCGCTCGAACGCGTCGCTTACGGGACGCAGCGCCTGCGCGAACGCGTTGACCAGCGGACCGAAGATCTCCGTCACCTCGGTCAGGAAGTCGGGACTCTTGGTTTCGGGAGGCGACCAGCGCATGGCGTCCGCGCTCAGCGTCTCCCACTCGTCGACGACACCGTCGATGGCGTCGAGCACGTGGTCAGGATCGCTTGGCATGACCGTTCCCCGTGAAAGAAGGGTCGTATCACACCTACGGTACTTCAGACGGGGATGGACACGCCTACTCCGCCTCGGGTCTGAGCGCCGTACCTCTCCTTGTCGGCGGCCAGGTCGAGCGGGCGGATGCTGGAGCGCGCGGCGAGGACCTCGTCGGTGATCAGCGCGGCCGGCAGCAGCCACGACACCTCGAACTCCAGCCCGTCGGGGTCCTTCGCGTACAGCGCCTTGGTCGTGCCGTGGTCGGACGAGCCGACCAGCGCGCCGAGCTCGCTCAGCTTGACCGCGACCCGCTCCAGCTCGTCGAGGGTGTCGACCTCCCACGCCAGGTGGTAGAGGCCCACGGACGTGCTGCCGGCCGGGGACGGGTCCGCCTTGGGGCCGATCTGGAACAGGCCCAGGTCGTGGTCGTTCGTCGAGCCGGGGGCCTGCAGGAAGGCGGCGCCCGGCATGCCCATCACGACGTCGAAGCCGAGGGCCTCGCGGTAAAAGCCGACGCTGCGTTCCACGTCGCGGACGTAAAGGACCGCGTGGTTGAGTCGCTGAACAGGCATGATGTGCCCCTTTCCGGGCGGAGTCCCGTCTCAAGTATATGAGAGTTCAACTAAATTGGGACCGTGACGAGATGGCTGGATGCGGACGAACAGCACACCTGGCGGAACTTCCTGGCGGCGACCCAGCTCATCAACGAGGCGCTCGACCGCCAGCTCCAGCGGGACGCGAGCATGCCGCACACGTACTACATGATCCTCGTGGCGCTCTCCGAGGCGCCCGGACGGTCGATGCGGATGAGCGAGCTGGCCGCCAGGGCGCAGAGCTCGCAGAGCCGGCTGTCGCACGCCGTGGCGCGCCTGGAGGAGCGCGGGTGGGTCCGGCGCGAGCGCTGCCCCGACGACGGGCGCGGCAGCTTCGCAGTGCTCACGGACGCCGGGTTCGCCGCGCTGGCCGCCGCCGCGCCTGGGCACGTCGAGGAGGTACGGCGGAGCCTGTTCGACGTGCTGACGCCCGAGCAGGTACGCCGGCTCGACGAGATTTGCGTCGCAGTGCGGAACACGCTGGAGGGGTAGCGAGCGAACTGTCGTGCCGAGGCCGTAGGTTTCTCCGGGTACCCGAACAAGGAGAGGCCGATGCACGACACCGATGAGGCGCTGTTCAGGGCTGTCCACGGCATCGCGGGACGGTTCGCCGGCCAGCCCGTGCCCGTGGTGATGGAGGCGTTGCTGCGCCACCTGCCCAAGGCTCCGGGCCTCGAGGTGGCGGAGATCCGCAAGATCGCCGAGGAGATCAGCGTGGGACGTGACCCCTCGGGCTTGTGAACAGCTGATCGCCAGGGGAGCATCGAGACATGTTCGAGCCAACCCCTGAAGACCGATTCACCTTCGGTCTGTGGACGGTGGGCCGGCAGCCGCTCGATCCGGTGGAGAGCGTGCACCGACTGACCGAGCTCGGGGCCTACGGCGTCGCCTTCCACGACGACGACCTGCCGGCCGTCCAGCCCGATCGCGACCGGGCGATCGCGGCCTTCAGGAAAGCGCTTGCCGAAACCGGGCCGGCCTACCGTGTCGAGGAGCTCGGCCTGCCCACGCTCAACCGCGGTGAGACGTCGGCCGATCTCGCCTCCGACGACTTCGGTTCGGACGTCGCCGCCGCGCGCGGATACCATTTCACGCATCTCAACCAGCTTGCGCTGGAGCACTTGTTAGGAGTTCGTGGGTGACGCTGGTCGCTGGGGTCGATTCCTCGACGCAGAGTTGCAAGGTCGTCATTCGTGACGCTGAGACGGGCGCGCTGGTCCGGCAGGGCCGCGCGCCGCATCCCGACGGCACGGAGGTGCATCCGTCTCACTGGTGGGACGCGTTGTTGCGGGCCATCGAGGAGGCCGGCGGGCTGGACGACGTGCTCGCCGTCAGTGTGGGCGGGCAGCAACATGGCATGGTCTGCCTAGACGAGTCCGGAAATGTCGTACGTGATGCCCTGTTGTGGAACGACACCCGCTCCGCGCAGGCCGCCGCGGACCTCGTGTCGGAGCTGGGCGGGCCGGAGGCGTGGGCCACCGCCGTCGGGTCGGTGCCGGTCGCCTCGTTCACGGTGACCAAGCTGCGCTGGCTGGCCGAGCACGAGCCGGACAACGCGGCCCGTACGGCGGCCGTCTGCCTGCCGCACGACTGGCTCTCCTGGCGCCTGGCCGGCGCGTTCGCCTCGGGGACCTTCTCGGCCGACTCCCCGGTGCCGCCGCTCGACCGGCTCGCCACGGACCGGGGGGACGCCTCGGGCACGGGCTACTGGTCGCCGTCGACGGGCGCGTACCGGACGGATCTGCTGAAGCTGGCGTTCGGCTCGATCCCCCTGCTGCCCCGGGTGCTGGGGCCGGACGAGGCGGCGTACGAAGGGGGCGCGGCGCTGATCGCCCCCGGCACGGGCGACAACATGGCGGCGGCGCTCGGCGTGGGCGCCCGTTCCGGCGACGTCGTGGTGTCGCTGGGCACCTCCGGCACCGTGTTCGCGGTCGCGGAGTCGCCCAGCGCCGACCCGACGGGCGCGGTGGCCGGCTTCGCCGACGCGACGGGACGGTTCCTGCCGCTGGTGTGCACGCTCAACGCCGCCCGCGTCATGGACGCCGCCGCCCGCATCGCCGGGGTGAGCCTGGACGCGCTGAGCGATCTGGCTCTCCAGGCCCCGCCGGGGTCGGGCGGGCTGACGCTGGTGCCGTACCTGGAGGGCGAGCGCACCCCCAACCGCCCGACCGCGACGGGCTCCGTCCACGGGCTGACCCTGGCCACCTCGACCCCCGCCCACCTGGCGCGGGCGGCCATCGAGGGCATGCTGTGCGGCCTCGCCGACGCTCTCGACGCGCTGGGCACCAAGCCGGAGCGGGTGCTGCTGATCGGCGGCGCGGCCCGTTCCGAGGCGGTCCGCCGCATCGCCCCGACGATCTTCGGTGTCCCGATCACGGTGCCGCCGCCGGCCGAGTACGTCGCCAACGGCGCCGCGTACCAGGCCGCCACGCTGGTCACCACGCCGGACTGGCGGTCGGAGGAGACGGAGACGTACGAAGGGGACGCCGTCCCCTCGATCCGCGACCGCTACGCCCGCGCCACCACCCACATCCTCGACTGACCCCTTCGTTTCCTCTCGCCTGTCTGGCTTGTTTCCGGTCTTCTGCCCGGCGTCCCTGACTTTCGACAGGGGCGCCGGTTGACCATCGGCCGATGACGGGCCCGCCTCAGCGGCGCCAGGCTCGCTCCCATGAACACCCCCTCCTCTCTCACCGGCGTCCCGATGGACACTCCCTTCCCCGGACGATGGATCGGCGGCGTGACGCTCATCGTGGGACCGGTGATCATGTGCGCCGGATATCTGCTGCGTTACCTGAGCACGGTCACCGCCCTCACCCCTCAGCAGCACGCATGGGCCGAGGCACAACCCTTCGCCGCCTACGGCCAGCTCCTCGCCTACACGTCGGCGCCCGCCCTGCTCACCCTCTCCTACGCGGTGTTCGCGCTGGGGGCGTTGCTGCTCTTCCCCGCCTTCGTCGCCCTGGCCCAGCAGGTGGGCGGCCACCTCGCTTACTGGGGCGCCACGCTGCTGGTCATCGGCCTGTTCGCCCGCCTGTACTTCGCCGGCGCCGACCAGACCGCCTTCCAGCTCACCGAGGTCATCGGCCTGGACCAGGCGACGAGCGCGATCATGAAGGAGTATGTGGACATCTCCTACGGACCGTGGCGGGTACCGGTCTGGGCCTCCGTCGGCCAGTACGCGGGCTCGCTGCTGCTGGCCGTCGCCGCCTGGCGCTCAGGCCTCTTCGGCACCGCCCGCGCCGTGATGTTGCTGCTGGCAGGAGGTACGTGGATGGGCGTGCTGAAGGGCGCCTCCATCCCCGACGTGCTGGTCACCGGCCTGCTCTGCGTGGCCCTGGTCCCGCTGGGCGCCCGGGTGCTCCGTGACCGGCCGCCCACCACGACCGGCCGGCCGAAGGCGCTGAGCTGGTGAGCGGCTTTCGGAGATGCCAGACGATCAAGGCGGGAGTGTCCCGATAGGCCACCGCCGCCGCTTCCGAACACCACCGCTGAGCGAGAGGGCCACCGTGCCCGCCGGGCGACTCGCCCCACCGAGGTTCGTGACAGGCCACGATCCGCAGCCCTGCCTCGTGGATGGCGTTGATGTAGTCACTGGCCAGGAAGCGGCTGGCCGGCATGGCCCGTACGCCCCCGTCCGGTCCCGCCGCCCTCGGCACGCCTCCCAGATACAGCGACAGCGGATGGATGTCCGACAGCACCAGATGCCCACCGGGCCGGGCGACACGGGCCAGTTCGGCCAGCGGCGGCCCCAGGGCCGGCAGATGGGTCAACGCCAGCGCGCAGACCACCACATCGAAACTCGCCGACGGGACCGGCATGCGACACAGGTCCCCCTGACGGAACTCCCCGTCCGGAACCTTGGCCTCCGCTCTGGCAAGCATCTCCGCCGAGGAGTCCACGCCGACGACCTCATGCCCCAGCCCGGCCAGGAACGCGGCATGCCGGCCGGTGCCGCACGCGGCGTCCAGCGCCCGCCCCACCGCCAACGTTTCCAGGATGCGCCGCACCAGCGGCTCCTCCACGGCGATCAGCGGGTTTCCTTCGCCGTCGTATTGCTCAGCCCACTGCGCATACCCCTCCGTGGTGGAGGCCTGGCCGACGACCACGCCCGCGTTCAGCTCCGGATCCGGGTCGGTCACCATCTTGCGGATCTCGACGATCCGCTCCTCCACAAAGGCCGCATCCCCCAGATCACCCGCCTGCGCGCGTAACAGCGCGATTCCTTCCAGCCCCAGCAGCCAGGCCAGCGAGTGAGCGTAGAAAGGCATGCCGACACGATAAGAACCACGCCATCGCCACTGCGACTCAATTAAGGCGGAGCCGTTCACCCTCCGGAGGGTGGTCAAACGGCGGAGTCGCCGCAGGCGGGCGACTGCGCCGCGTACCCTTCGGTGACCAGGAAGTACACGCAGTTCAACGCGAGGGCCGGTCAGAACGGCAACGAAATGACGCTCTGCCTGCTCATAGATGTCCGGTCGACAGGGGCGGAACGACGCCCGCCGTAGATCTCGGGAATCTCGCGCACGATCACTGCCACTGTCTCCTCAGGAGCCCTGATCAACGCTACTCACGATCTTCAACCCTCCCACAAGACACTGGCCGGTGCGGGATCGGCTCTCCTCGTACCGGCACCACCCCTGAACCTGGCCGCCACGGTCTCCGGCATCGGCATCACCGAGACCACCACGGGCACGGTCACGCCATTGGTTCCATGAATGCGTACAACTCTTCCGCGGAGCCCGAGTAATCAAGACCCGTAGACGTTCGTAAGCGGCAGATAGGAACTGAAGTGGTCGGCCACAATATCCGCCACAGCCTCCGCATCATCGACCCCATCCACTTCCAGAACCCGGATGCCCAAGCGACGAGCGGAACGAACGGCCTCGTCGGCGACGAGCCGGTCTCGGGCGAGTCGGTTGCGCTGTGCTCGATCAGGATCGCTGACTTGGTGATCGACGGCGGCGGCCCGGGGCAGCTCGCGAACCTGACGCCGGCGGAACTCTTCGCTCGGCACCATGACGATCATTCGCCAGGTTGAGTCGATGATGGGAGCGACCAGTTCGGGACGCAGCCCCCAGCCTTCGGCGACGACCGGCCGCCCCGAAACCAGGCCACGCAGGTCGTCCAGAACCCATTCGAACCGCGCGGGAAAGCCTGCCAGGATCTCGTCGGCCATTTTCTGCGGGCTGGTGTTCACCCAGACGGCGTCCGGCTCAGGGTCCGCGATGGGCTCGCCAAGCCGCACGCGACGGGCGATCCGACGGTCATTGTGCGCACGTGCGTCGTGATAGTCGTAGTGATAGGCGGTCAGCCCGTACCGGGTGGCCAGCCGCCTGGCGACGGTGGATTTGCCGGCCCATTGTCCCCCTCCGATCCACAGGGCGTTGTGCAAGGTGCCGAACGGATCCCAGACCTCGCTATTTGCGGCGTTCACGGTTACAGCATGGCGACGGCACCGACCAAAGAAACAGTCTTGTTCTGCCTGCCCGGACGGGTGACGATCGTAGAGAGAAGCCCTTGTCGATGGGCCCGGCGGATCAGTCCGTCATGCGCAGATCGGTCGCGGTCAACAACGACGAAAGCCTGATGCCTTCCGCGGCCAACGCCGCCGCACCTCCCTGCTCGCGGTCGATGACGCACAATGCGTCACTGACCTGGGCCCCGAGGCTCCGCAGCTCAGCAGTGGACAGGACGATCTGGCCACCGCTGGTGACAACATCCTCAACCACCAGAACCCGCCGCCCCACCACATCCGCACCCTCGGCCAGACGACAGGTCCCGTACGCCTTGGCCTGCTTACGGACGAACGCACACGGCAGACCGGTGTGCCGGCCAAGCGCGGTGACCACCGGAATCCCGCCCATCTCAAGCCCGGCCAACACCTCGATGTCCCCCGGGACCACGGGCGCCATCGCCCGAGCGATGTCATCCAGCAGAACGGGATCACCCTCGAACTTGTACTTGTCGAAGTACTCGGTGGCGGTACGTCCTGAGCGGAGCACGAAGTGGCCGGTGAGGTGGGCTGCGGCATGAATCCTGCGAGCCAGGTCAGAGCGCGTCACAGGCACCCAGTCTCCCAGAGGCATGGCGGACGCGCTCAGGGCCGCTCACACAGCCGAGAAGCAAGAACAGCCTCACCTCATGGTGGGCGGGTGCCACGTCCCGAGGTCCCACTCCTCGATCTCGCAGACGCCCTCTGGATACGCCTGCCTCGCAACCTGCCGCATCGATCAAGGCACTTTTGCATTGTTACCCACAGTTATGGGCATATAGCTCTCCGTATCGCTAATAGGCCGTCTTGTCCGAAAGATGCCTATTTGTCGGGGAGTGGAGGCATCGACGATGCGGAACGGCCGAACCATACTCGTCAGCACGTTCACGGCTACGCTGCTGCTGACCGCAGGCTGCACCTCGGGTGGCTCGAACCCACCACCGCCCGCCGGCCCACAGGAGCGGGCCCTCGCAGCCAAGCTGTCGATCATCCCGGCGAACGGCACGAAGAAGGTGCCCCCAGACACCGGAGTCAGCGTCAAGGCCACCGACGGCAAGGTCACCAAGCTGACCGTCGCCGACGCCAAGGGGCATGAGGTCCGCGGAACCCTCGGTGCGGACGGGACGTGGCACCCCACGTGGCCGCTGCGGCCCTCGACCGCGTACACGGTGAGCGCGCAGGCGACCGGCAGGGACGGCAAGCCCGTCACCGCGCGAGCCACGTTCACCACGCTCAAGCCGAAGCGGGTGCTGGAGAGCGGCATGTCCCCGCTGGACGGCGAGAAGGTCGGCGTCGGCATGCCCGTCCAGCTCCTGCTGTCGCGCCCCGTGACCGCCAGGAGCGACCGGGCCGCGGTCGAGAGGTCGCTGGAGGTGCGGATGTCGAAGCCGGTCGAGGGGGCGTGGAGCTGGGTGAGCGACCGCGAGGTCCAGTTCAGGCCGCGCGAGTACTGGCCGGTCGGCGAGAAGGTCACGGTGGTCGCGCACCTGGCCGGGCTGCGGGCGGGCCGGGACCTGTGGGGCACCAGGGACCGCAGCCTGACGTTCACCGTCGGCGACGAGCACATCACCAAGATCCGCAATGGCACCCACCGGGCGGTCGTGCGGGAGAACGGCAAGGTCGTCAAGGCCATCCCGGTCAGCCTGGGCAAGAAGGGCGACGAAAGCTGGTCCGGCGTCATGATCGCCCAGGAGAAGGCCGCGTCGACCCTCATGGACTCGGCCACCATCGGCAGGCCCGGCGAGTACTACGCCCATACCAAGTGGAATGTCAGGATGACCTACAGCGGCATGTTCTTCCATGCCGCGCCCTGGTCGACCGGCGCGCAGGGCAACAGCAACGTCAGCCATGGCTGCGTGAACGCCAGCATGGCCAACGCCCGCTGGTTCTACAACTTCACGCAGCGGGGAGACATCATCGAGGTCACGGGGACGTCGCGGAAGCTCGAGTTCGGCAACGGGCCGACGCCGTGGGCGAAGTCATGGGACGACTGGCTCGCGGGCAGCGCCCTAGGCAAGTCGATCAACGCCTAGGGTTTGATCGGGCAGACCCGGTTCTCGGTAGCCGCCGGTGGTGAGCACTTCCCACATTGGGTGCCACTCTTCCAGAGAGCTCATCTGCCCCGTTCAAGCGCCGTCCGAGGAAAGCGCATTGACGGTGTCCGCCTGTGCGGGCATGATCTCGACTCGGTAGTTCATCCAGAGGATCTGAGGGACCTGGCCCTGTGACGGTCCGGCAACCTCCCCGGCGGGAAACCCGCGGGAAAGGTGCCAATGCCAGGAACGATGAGGGAGAGCTGATGAGCGTGCGGATTGATGTTCCTGTCCTTTCCGGGGATCTGGTGCGATTGGAGCCGCTGGCGATGCGACATGCGCCGGATCTCGCGGAGGCGGCCGAGGAGGATCGGTCGTCCTACGACTTCACGCTGGTGCCTCGCGCTCGCGAGATACCGGACTACCTGTCGGCCCAGCTCGTCCGCGACGGGCTGACCCCATTCGCGCAGGTTCGGCTCACCGACGGCAAGGCGGTGGGCTGCACCGGCCTGTGGGATCCCCGCAGGTGGCCGGACCGGCCGGACCTGCGCGCGATCGAGATCGGCTTCACCTGGCTGGCCGCCTCGGCGCAGGGCACCGGGATCAATGCCGAGGCGAAGCTGTTGCTGCTGTCGTATGCGTTCGACGTGCTCGGCGTCGCCCGCGTCGACCTGAAGACCGACGCCCGCAACCACCGGTGCCGCCAGGCCTTGGAACGCCTCGGCATCCCCTTCGAGGGCGTGCTGCGCGCCTGGTCCATGTCGTGGGCGCACGGCGAGGAGGGCGAGGTCCGCGACTCGGCCATGTTCGCAGTGGTCGCCGAAGACTGGCCTACCGTCAAACCGGTACTGCAAGCCCGTCTCACCGCCGTGAGCTCCCGTTCGCCAGCCTTCTGAGAGCTTCGGCTGGGTGCGGTGAGGCGCCCCTGAGCGTCTGAACACGGCCTGTCGGTAAGTTCGGCGCCCACCAGATCGGCCGCCCGGTGGCGGGACTCGACCCGTGCCTGACCCGTCACGCCGCCTTGTCACGGGGTCCGGAGTGGACCCCGCGACACGAGGTTGACAACCCATCAAGCAGCGTCGAGCGCTGCGGTGATCTTGCGGGTCATCTCGGCCAGAGTGGGGCTGGGCCGGCCCTGGTGGGTACGGGCGGCTGCTGCGAGGGCGACGCTGACGGTGCTGCGGAAGTTGTCGGCCTCGGCCGGGTCCTGCTGCTTGAGCAGGTTCATGGATGCGGTCAGGGCCGGCAGCACCAGGTCGGCGAGGGCAGCGACGGACTTGCCGTACTTCACGCCCTTGGGCGCCTTGGCGAGCACGTGCCCGACCAGGCCGGTCGCGGAGGTCAGGGCGATGGAGCCCTCGGTGGCGACCTTGTGGGCCGAGCCGGCGGCACCAGCGGCGGACATCAGGGAGACGGCGCCCCACGCGGCGGTCCGCAGGGTGAGCTTGTCCTGGTCGGAAAGGGTGATGGACATGGTGGCGTACTCCCTTAGCTCTGTTATGAAATGGGCTTCCACGAGAGGCGGGGGCGAGCTGGGCGTGCCCCGGTTCGCGCTCTGTGCATTCACTGTCGCCGACCGCTCTGATACCGGGCCGTTGGCGTGCTGACACAGCCGCTGACACCGACACAGCATCCGACCCGATCGCCCTCGGGACACTGCCTGCCGCGCTCCTGGCCCTCCTACGGGCGCAAGAAGGCCCAGACCGCGGAACGGCTCAAGGCTGGGAACAGGTGGACCAATCATGATCTGGCCTTCACCACGAAGCTTGGCGACCCGATTGAGCGCACGGAGAACTAGAAGCAGCGGAAGTCCATCCTCAAGCAGGCCGACGTACGGGACCCCAAGCCAACAATGCCCTCCTCATCGAGCACGGCGTTCAGGAAAACCTCGGCCACATCCGTGTGACCACCACCGGGCGCGCCACCCCCACGTAGCAACCCTCCAGATGAAAGACGCCCTCTGGGGTCTCCCCGATCAGTGGCGGTTAAGGTCCTCGATCACCAGCACGACGGCTGTGATGAGAAACCCCAGTCCCACGCCCACCAGCGCGATCACCGCTGTGGTCGCATCGCCCCCTGTTCCAGTGAGAACGACCCAGCCGGCCACAACGAGGAACAACCAGCCGAGAGGGACGAGACTACGAGCACCACTACAGCGCGTTCCGCTGCTGCGCTTCAACGACCATCCTTCGGTTGGGTGAGGCCCTCTCCTCAACTACGGGAGAGGGCCTTCCGCCTGCGGCGGATCGGGGATTTGAACCCTGGATGGGCGGTAAACCCAAACCGCATTAGCAGCGCTGATCTTGCCCGTCCCGATCGATTCAACCTGGACTGACGAACGCGGCCGGTTCGCTTGGAACGGCGTGGGACGGTGCTGGATTGCAACTAGGGAGCGCCCACCACGGGCGGCATTACCTCGATGATGCGGGCTGTTCCGCTGGGCGGTCGCGTCTCGTGCATGGTGATCACGTCACTCGATTTGAGATGTCGCCAGTGTTCAGGGGTCAAAGGAAGGAGTCTCACAGGTGCGCACCTTCCCGGTTCCAGCGGAGTATGACCCTCCACCCAGAGGAAGGCGATACTGATCGAAAGCTCACCCTCAGGCGTGCGCCGTCCGATATCCCACATGGGTCGAAGCCCTTTTCCGGGAAGTATCGGCACCTTGCGGCCTCCCTCCTCGGTGGGCAAGAGGCAGAGCTCAGCCCGGAGAGCACCGTTCCAGGCCTCGCTGCGCCGCCACTCGTACCATGCGACATCCGACTCAAGCCACATCGCTCGGGCGGCATCAGCCAGCAGATCCCAGAACTCGGGCGGCTGGGGGCGTGCGTCGCCGAGCTCCTCAAGCAAAAGAAGGACCATCTCCCATTCGCCGTGTTTCAGGTACTCCAGCGCATTGGAGACGCTGGCACCGGCCTCGGTTCGGATGTGGGGAGCGCAGAACTGAGCGGCCTTCAACAGCGAGGAGTCCAGGTCCACACCCTGATTGTGACAGGCTCTCGAACTCTGAACCTACGGATTAAAAGATCCAGTTCGAGCCGTTCCAGATCGTTCAATGCAGGTCAGAGGCTGTACAGGGTCCGCCTGGAACGCTCTCGGATGGTCTCGTATTACAACCCGAACTGCAACGCGAGAGTGCCTGTCAGTCACTCCTTCATGTGATCACTGCAGTTGCGGTCAAGGTGTCATGACGGAACTGCTTGGCTGCCCTGCTCAATTGCACGACGATTAGTCGCTGACCTGGATGGTTGACGGGGGGCGATGCGACATGTGATTCTCAGCTCAGCGTTCTGGACGCTGGATTCTGTTTTGTGGGTGCGCGGTCGCCGTGCATGATGCGTTGCAGGCTCCAGCGACAGACACCGATTCCGAGAGGTGACTCTGTCGTGTCTTTGCCCTTTGCGGTCCTGATCACAGTTCTCCCGTGGCTGGTGCTCGGCCTTGTCGCACTCATGCGTGCGCGCCGAGAGGACATCCCTACCATCATTCGCGCTCTCGCCCGATGGGGGCGTCGTTAACGGCACGGGGAATGCCGCGGGCCCTATCGGGCTAGTCCTCTCGTCGCCGCCGTTCCACCTGTAGTGAGCGGGTGGGGACCAGAGAGCTCGGTGAGCCGTGCTGAGGAACGAAGCACGGATCGTCGATCACCCCCAGCAATCTACGGTGACCGGCCACGCCGTGTCGATCGTAAGGGCTGTATCTGCTCGGCGGCGTGGCAACCCCTGCGGGAGCGTTCGGTTGGTACGGCGGGGCCGGCGTGCGGCGCCCGGCCCGGCTCGGGATGCGCTGCACTTCTCCAAGCTGGTCGATCGCGCGGCGGCCACCTACCACCAGGTGTGGTGGCCTCCGGCCGATCAGGTCGTCTTCGATGGCGAACACCTGCCTGTCTGGGACGAGCAGGCCGGTTACGTCGATCCCGCCACGGGTGAGGTTCTACCTACTTGGGACGAGGCGCTCGACCAGCTCAACTCCGACGAGACGGCCGAACCCCTGCATGTGATCCGCTTCGGGAGTCAGATGGATGTGCAGGGCGTGTTGGCCGGCACGCCCGATGCCGACCAGTGCATCCGCTACCTGTGCAAATACCTGACCAAGTCACTCGGCGAAAGCCTCGACGGCGACGACCAGTCTTGCCGCGATCACGCCGCCCGCCTGGCCGAGGCGCCGCGCTTCGAACCCTGCTCGCCCGCCTGCGCGAACTGGCTCCGGTACGGCATCCAGCCCAAGGGAGCCAAGTCCGGGATGACTCCAGGCCGCTGCCGGGGCAAGACCCACAAGCCGCACCTGCGGGGCCTGTGCCTGGTGCAGGACGTGAGAGTTGTACACCAGGACCCGCGCGAGGTTGACGCCATCCTGAGCGATCCCCAGCTGCGCGAGGTGATCAAGCCCGATGTTCTGACCGCGGTCATTGCCGGCAGGGTGCTGCACTTCCTCAGCGACGAGGAAGCCGTCAAACTCATCGGTGCGCTGCGGGCGCGGCCGGCCCCGCGAAGCCTCATGGCGTTCAGCGTAGGCACGAGCGAGGGCTTGCCGGCCTGGAAGGTGGACAAGGCCGTCGAGGTCTACACCGACAACGTCGGCCCGATGAGGCTGCGCACCAAGCGGGAGATCATCTGGCTGCTCGACGGCTGCGCGATGCGGCCCCCCGGCCTGGTCAAGACCTACGCCTGGTGCCCCTCCGGCACGGACGACATAACGCTGGCCGCCCGCGACGCCGACACTCCGCAGCTGTACGCGGGCCTGGTCGGCTTCTCATCCCGCTGGCGCTAGGGGGCGGTCATGGACAAGACCGACGCGGCACTGGCAGCCCTTGCGACGCTCCAGCCCGAGCACCTGAGAGCCCGCCAACTCGACGTCCTGAACACCACGTATCCGGGCTGGGACATCTCCTTCGGCCGCGACCTCTCGGGGCGCCTGTGGTGGGTCGCACGCCTGGTACGCCCCCTCACCCCGGCTATGACGACGGCAGGCGTCCTCGCGCAGCTGCAGAGCAGCTCCCCGATCGACCTGGCATCCGCCCCGGCCATGCAGATGTCCTACCCGCACCTGAGCGAGGCCGGCACCCCGGCGGCCCCTCGGACTCTCGACCCCCCGGCCCGCCGTGGTGAAGGCGTGGACCCACGACGGGCCGGGCAAGCCTGCGGCACCATCGAAGGAGGTGAGACCCGAACCCGTCACGAAACCGGCCTCAACCCGCCGAGGTGGACATCGGCTTCCACTCCTTGTTCGTCTCCGAGCCGTACGGCACCGGCATGCGGTCCTGCTCCCACGCAGCCTCGTAGATCGCGCCACCAGTCATGTCTTCGTCCTCTCCCAGGTAGTCGGGGTTCCAGAACCCCGCAATGACTTCGGGCCCGCGGACGCGCCTCTTGACGGCGTCGCCGGTGTTGGCCTCGATGGTCTGCACGCGGACCTGGCGCACTGCATCAGCGCCATCATCAGCGACTCCGGCGAGCACTTCTGCAACGCGTCGTTCAGCAGAAGCGGGAGCGGCTGGCCGCGGGCCCGGACTGGGTCGACACAGGCCTGATTTTCACGGCGGCCGACGGCGGCGCGCTGCGTGAGGAGTACGTGAGCGAGCGCTTCACCGCCATCTGCGCGGCTGAAGGCCTTCCGCCGATCCGGTTCCATGATCTGCGGCACTGCGCCGCGACGATCATGCTGGCGGCCGGCGTCGATATGAAGTACATCTCCGCCACGCTCGGCCACGCTCGCCACAGCTTCACGGCGGACGTGTATACGAGCGTGGTCCCCGATGTCGCCCAGGCGGCCGCGGACGCGACGATCGCGGCGATCCCGCGGGCTGTGGAAAACCGTGATCGTTAGCGCAATGGTCCGGCAATGGTCCGGCATCGGGTCAATCAAGATCAAAGAGCCCTGCCCCGTGATCACGGGGCAGGGCTCTCACCTGCGGAGGATCGGGGATTTGAACCCCGGATGGGCGGTAAACCCAAACCGCATTAGCAGCTCGGATCTTGGCCGTCCAGATCC
This sequence comes from Nonomuraea sp. NPDC051941, assembly GCF_044593615.1. Lineage (NCBI taxonomy): Bacteria > Bacillati > Actinomycetota > Actinomycetes > Streptosporangiales > Streptosporangiaceae > Nonomuraea > Nonomuraea sp. NPDC051941. The sequence continues at coordinate 131,000 of NZ_JBIUCF010000015.1, read as the reverse complement.
GTTCAACCTGGACTACTTCACGTTGCCGATCCCTCTGGAACGGCTCTGTACAGCCCTGGATTGCAACTAGAACTGCAACTACACGCTCTGGGTCACTTCATGGACCAACTCTGCGAGGTCCGCGACTGTTACGGGTTGGTCTTTCGCCAAGGCGCCTTGGGATCGGCCAGGGTGTCCAGAACAAGCTGGCACCACGTGAACGCGGCGTTCACCGCTAGGTGCGAGTGACGAGGACCAAGCCCGACCGGAACACTCGCAGGGCCGTGCCCCGTACCGTAGCCGCGGTTACGCAGTTCAGCTACGCCGATGGCGATGGACGATACAGCACCGAGAATCTTCTTGACAGCGTCACTGCCGTCTGGTCCAGGTGTGGCGGAGGAGGGGTGCAAGCAGAGGGCGTGCTGAGCCTCGCGCACCAGGGCTGGAAGATCCGCCTTGTCATCTACGGGCAATCCGCGCTCCTTCAAGACGACCTTCGCCGTGCTCTCGATCAACTCCTTGGCGCTCCCAACAGCCAAAGCTGGATCGTCGATGATCGCCCGCTGTATGCGCCCCAACTGTTGACGGATAGCTGAGGCATCGGACAGGTTCTTCAGGGAATCTAAAGAGAATCGTGGGCCCACGGGTAGGAGGTGCCCGCTCTCCTCGTCGAGGACATAGCCATCGCGCTTCAAAGACTGGAAGAACCCACGGCTGTACTGCGGTTCGAACCCGTGGGCCAACCGCTCGAAGACGCGCAGAGCCCTATCGACGTGGTTGATGTCGCTCCAGTCGACGGCTTCAAGGTACTCCTGCGTGCGAGTTCGCCGAACGCTGCTGTCCTGGTAGGTGCTGGTTGTGCTGGGCGGGAAAAGCTCGTCCTGGAAGGCCGCGTCGATCTCGCCAAGAGTGGCACCGGTCATGAGATCACGAAACAGACCACGCGTGGTTCGGCTGATCAGATCACTCATGTCATGTCACCGCCCTTGTCCGGCTATGCTCCTCCAGCATGCCGGATCGCGCTGACAGCGCGCTGCTGGTTATCAGGAGGGTAAGTTGTAGGGGCTCCACGCGTGCCGCTGACATCCTGCTTGCAAATAGATAAGACGATCTTGAGTGGCCTGCATCAACCCTGCTTAGGGCACCTACCACGTTCCCGTGACTCCCTGCTGGTCCCCCCTGTTTCCTGTTCGGTCGGGCACGCAACGGCACGGGTATCGAGTTAGGGCGGCGATTTGGCCCACTAGGCCGAGTAGTGATTCCGTAGTGCTGGATCTTCACCTAATGAGGCTAGCGAAGAGCAAGAGGCTCGAAGTGAGTACTACCACTCCGAGGAGCAGGCTCAACCTTGTAGTCGCCGACCACGAGGAGAGATTCAGCCGGAACACCGCGAGCAAGGTCTCCAATAACACTTCTGGCACGTTGACGTGCGCTCTTCGACGCTTATCTGGCCGCTGCATCATCTCCGTCCACCTTCGTCAGATGGGTTTGAGGCCTGTGGGGCGTCTAGCGCGATACCAGGTTGTACTGTCGGTACAGTTGATGCTGCTGCCTTCCCAAGCTTTTCCATGATCAATGGTGCGGCGATGCCCACCGTCAAGGCGCCGACTACGCCCGTAACTTGACCTCCAAGCCCGAAGGCAGCGGCAAGGGTTGCCCCGATACCTAGCCTAATAAAGATCGACACGATGTAGGGCGTCACCCCTGGATGATTTTTCTTGCCCCAGGGAAACCCTCCGTGTTTCTTGATCTCGGTGATGAGCTCCAAGCCATCGACCGCCAAGCTCCCAGCTGCTCCCCATAAGGCGAACTCAAAGCCTGTCAGAGTCATCTCGACAGCAGAAATCACGAACCGACCATAGATGGGCTCATGTCTGTACACCAGCAAAACGTACGAACTGAGAGACCTACAGATCCGCATACGTTCTCTAGCCGGTAACCTGATCTTCCCGTCGCCGTCGCCCCATCCGTCAGGGGAAGCGGGCCAGGGGGCAGGGGTGAAGGTGGAGCTCCCCACTGGAAGAACGACCTTCGCCCCTGCCCCCTGGTCTGCTCGGCTTGTCCTGGGGCGATGGCGACGGGAAGATCAGCTCACCTCAGCCACTGACAACCCTGAGACTGTCGCGATCATCCCGGAGCCTGAGGCCCCCGCCGGAGGCATGCCTGAACATCTACCTGTGACAGCGGAACGACGTGGCCGATCCTGTGCGGCGGTTCGTCGCTTGGTCGGCGGGTTCGGGACGTATGGCGAGACGGCCGTACGGCGATGCCCCGCGTGGCGCTCGCGCGAGAACGGCCCCCAGGCCGCACGCGCAGCGCGGGACGCCGGCGCGGGGCGTACGGCGGCGCGACGCGCCGCCGCTTGATCCTTATAAGAACAACTCGGCAGTGTGATTGCCCTGTCCCGCGACCCAAGCATCAATTGAGATCAGGCACAACCCGTTGAGAATAGCCTGGAACGGAGCCAGATCGAGACCTGTGCACGGCCATCGCCCTCCTCCGCTGGTGTGGCGCCCCTATCGTTGCCCGCAGCCGCCTCAACACCTTAAAGGGTCGAAAATTCGCCCCCTTGTACCGCACACTGTTAGACATGAATTCCACGGACGATGGCGAGGCGTTTGATTCCAGCAGCCCAGCAGCCTGGACGGCCTCCGCACCATGGCCGGTAGCCAACGACAGTCTCGCAGCTATGAGCAAAGACGACGAGTGGTGGCTAGTCGCGTGCATGGATTGGCCGCGTGACAGGTGGCTTGGCTATGTCCTCGGATATCGCCATGCAGCCGAGATTCTGGTCACACATGTAGCCACAACAGGCCACCACCAGGACACCCTCGTTTATCCCTTCTTGCTTTGCTGGCGCCACTACGTTGAGTTGCAGCTCAAGGTGCTAATTACTCTCCTGCAGAAGTGGCACAGAGTCCCTGGCAGCCTCCCGAAAACCCACAGGATCGACGCGCTTTGGGGCACCACAAAAGACCTGCTCCTCCGAGACGAGCTAGACAGCGAAGATGCGGAAGCAGTCGAGAACGTGGAAGCGGTGCTTCATCAGCTCCATGTCTTCGACCCCACATCCGAGCATTCCAGATATCCAGTCAAAAAGGACGGGACCGAGACCCTCAGGGCTCTCCCTCGGGTTCACTTGAGGCGCTTCCAGGAGGCGATGGAGCGTATCGCTCACTTCCTCGATGCGTGCGACACTAAGTTGAGGGAGGACATCAGGGTCCGCGCTGAGATGGATGCAGAGTTCTCCACTCTCTACCTCGATTGAGGACGTTGCGGTCAGCAGCGGGACAAGAGACGCTTCAGAGAGCAGTCCGAACCAGTCGGATGCACAGGGCCATCCGAAGATTCCGGTGCAACGCTGAATCAAACTGCAGAACCGCCACACCTGAGGACCAGAGGCCGCATAGCGACGCGGGCGGCCCGTCACAATGGAGAACAGCGCTTGCTAGAAGATTTCCACTAAGCGGAAACCTGAAATCCAATCATATCATCTACCAGGTCCTGCATTAATTCAACAGACGATCGCCCACAAACGCTGAGCGAAATCTCATCGAGCCCGCTCGAGAACAGGATGGCTCTACGTGGATTATAGAGATTTAGGCGTTGCGTAGACGCACCGGACGCATACAGCATTGCGGCATAAGTAAGTAGCTGACGAAGATCATTGCCGCGAAATGCTCGCCCGACGGCCTTTATTTCCGTTATCCCATTCGCATCAACGATATCCGCAGTTGCTGCACTTACTACCCCACAGCCGGGCACGGGATGGAAGTATATGGCCTTTGTGAGGGTTGATGCATAGTGCATGATGTTCTGCTGCACAAGATCAACCTCGAGTTGCTCAGCTTCGGTTAGAACCGCCTCGCCGTACAGTCCCCGCGGCAAAAGCAGTAGGAGGTCACGCGCAGCGTTCTCGGACCCATCGTCGTGGCGAAACAGCGGTGCACCCACGGCGGCCCGGCGAAACGCGGTCTCGGAGACGAGCGCACTGCGGTTCGGTTCATGGCTCACGTTGATAGGTCTACCGAAAGGTGCAACGCGACTATTTATCCATCGAACCAGCTGCTCCATCATAGGTGTCCGCTGGCGCCATATTGATCCTTGCAGCGAGAAACGCCGGACGGAAATCATATCGGAATCGACCATCTAGAATTACTGGAGCGCTTGGCGGCCCAGTTCTGAATTATTGAATCGAGACTCTGGCTTTCGGGCGGATTTGCCTTCCTCCAATGCTTGCCTTCATCACCTAGCGCATAGTTGGCCACTCGGAAAGCGCGGCGAACCCACACATGATCGGTATTGAAAGAAGGCTTGCGACTGCTCAGCCAGTACCTCACGTTCCATTTTGCCATTGCTAGCAGGATGTCGCGCTGGATGTTCGGGGCAGACTGCCCTCCATAGCCATGTGTTGAACCGTACAGACGGATCAGCATGCGCTCGTTCTCTCGCGACTGACCACTCGCGAGGACCCGTATCATATATGCAAGGTTCAGATCGTTCTTGGCTAGATAATGCTCGTCATCGATGAGCTTACGAACGGTCTCTGTAATCCGGCCGGCCGTTTCTGAGTCGTTGAGATCGTCCAGGCAATGGCGGACTGCTAACATAACCTGAGGTGTAATGGGAGCTAGCGTGTCGATATTCTCCAGCAAGGAGATTACTGCCTGAACTCTACTGGTCGCGTCCATGTATTGCAGCGCCGAAACCAGTTTCCTGGTGAGATTGATATGGATGCGTCCCTTTGTGATCTCATCGCGCAGCAAGCCCAGAACATCAAACTCCGCGATCTGAGCCATCATCCTCTCGTAATCTTCGACGGCAGTCAGCGAATACGGGTCGAAATGCAAACGCAAGCCGAGGAACTTTCCCGCGCTGCCGGGCTCCGCATGCTGGTGCGGCTCGGTCACAAGCTGGTACTCAGCTGATGTCATGATCCGAGTCTTGGCTTTTTGTAGGGAAAAGCCCTCGTTCCTCATAAGCTTCTCGGATAGCATTCCGATGCATCGGTGGGCAGACTGAAGATCGTTTACAAAAAATCGATAATCGTCCGCATATCGACAGAACTTGCCCTCAAATCCCTCCGCCATGAGCAGGTGGTCTACGCGATTCAGCACCAGCTCAGCCAGGAGCCTCGCCGCATTACCTCCGACCGGTAGTCCGTATGATGTTCCGCCGCTAAGTCGCCCAAGGAGTTTGATTATTTCCTTAGTCCGAGCGAAACTGGAATAATCAACTTCTTGCAGCGCATTCTCTAGTCTGTGATGATATATACGCGAATAGAAGTCAGCTACGTCCACACAGATGATGAGCGCGTGCTGGTTTGCCAGTTCGAAGCATCTGTCCTGGAAAGCTCGCCAGCCATCTGTATTAAATAAACCTGCATCCGGTCCCGCCTGATAGCGGTACGAGAAGACGGTTTGCTCACTCGGATCGATGCGGGCTGCCTCTATTGCAGGCGCCAGCGAAATGACGAGCGACAAGAGGTAGGCATTCCAGAGCGGATCAATTTGGGTTGCCCACCTATAACCCGTATACCCAACAGACGCTAGGCTTGAATAGCTTGTTAGCGGCAACCGATTGAGAGAGCCATCAATATCTTGGGAAATCGCTTCTAGCAGCCCGACGACTTCGTCTGGCTCGTCATGGAAGACATGGTTTTCGATGGGAAATGGAAAGACATCGGTATCTCCGCGATCCGCAATATTGCTTACTGCGCGCATGAAGCATGATCGTTGGATGACTGTCATCGCTCTCTAGGTCCCAGGTCCAGCTACGGTTGCCGATTCATATATGTATATCTGGACGAGAAAAGCGTTGTCTACACGTTTGCTCGCTGCAAGGTCGTCCGAGCGTTCCTCCGGGATGCGGGTTCCCCAAGCGCGCTGTAGGCGGCCCGCTACTGTCCGAGCGTGTGCCAGCGTTCATCTTGGCTGGCGTCGTGGTCTGTAGGTGCGTGCAAGCGGAGTGCTGGCCACGAGGAGTCGCAGTGCCGCTATCTGGTGGGTCCGGCGTGTGGTCAACCGGTGGGCAGGGGCCGGCATCGAACCTGTAGGGACGCGGCCCATCACAGATGTAGCGTCTCGTCCCGGCTGTCGCTGAGAAGACGTGTACGGGGACGAGGCTGGCAGGTAACTTCGCAATGTGGCTGATGACGCTGAGCTGACCCGCTGGGTCGTGCATGGGGAACGGCTGGTCTACGACAACCGGTGGATTCGGCTGGGTCTGGCCGATGTGGAGATCCCAGGCGGGGAGCGCTTCGAGCACCACGTGGTGCATCTAGATAGGGCCGCGATCGCAGTCGTTCTGGATGAGCAGGATCGTGTGTTGCTGATGTGGCGGCATCGGTTCGTGTTCGATCGATGGGGGTGGGAGCTTCCCGGCGGGCTCGTCGAGGCCGGTGAGGACCCGATGGCGACCGCGGTCCGGGAAGTGGAAGAGGAGACCGGATACCGGCCGCAGAACGTTGAGCCTCTTGTGACCTATCAGCCGATGGCCGGCATGGTGGACTCAGAGCACATCCTGTTCGTCGCGCATGGGGCCGAGTTGGTGGGCTCGCCTGAGGGTGAGGTGGAGGCTGATCGGATCGAGTGGGTTCCGATGGCGGAGATTCCATCGATGATCGCCCGCGGAGACATCTGGACGTCGGGAACGTTGATCGGATTGCTTCAGGCTCAGGTGTGGCTCAACGGCCGAGGGCGCGGTTGACGGCTTTCGACAGCTCGTCGATGCGGCGGCGCTGGCGGCGGCTGCCGGTCATAGTGGCGAGCTGTTGGGCGCGGTGGATGTGGGGTTGAGCGGCTTCAGGGTCGCCAGCGGCCAGGAGGGCGTGGCCGAGGTCGCAGCGGACGCCGGATTCGGCGCGGATGTGGGTGCCGTCCATGCCGGCCAGGGCTGAGCGGAGGTCGTCGGCGGTGTCGGGATCGCCGAAGCGGACGAGGCAGTTGCCGCGCCAACGGGCTACGTGGTGAGCGTTGATGAACAGGTAGGGCATGTCCGGGTCGCTGTCGCCCTCGGGGAGTAGAGCGGCGGCTTGGTCGAGAGCTGCGCGGCAGGTGGTTTCGTCGCCGAGGATGGCGGCGGCGTCTGCCTCGGCGGCTGACAGCCAGGTGCGCAGGCGGCGCGGCACGTGATCGCGGTGTTGGGCGTGGACGTGTTGGAGGAGTGCGGTGGCTTCGGCGGGACGTCCGAGTTCCGTCAGGACGTAGGCCTGTTCGCCGGACACGTAGGCGAGGAGGGAAGGGTCTTCGGCCTCGTAGGCGGCGGCTTTGGCGTGTTCGTAGTGGGTCCAGGCGTCGTTGAGGGCCAGGGTGTTGATGGCCTGCCAGCCAGCCAAGGAGGCGGTTTCGGCGAGTAGGTGGGCGAGTTGGGTGCGGATGCCGTGTCGTATCGCGTGGCGGTGGGCGCGTTCGATCTGGGCTATCTGGGCGCGCATCTTGTCGGCGATGGCAGGGCCGCCGAGCTTGCGGTCCAGATAGCGCAAGTTATTGGTGTCGGTGCGCAGGATCATGACCGTGATCGGGTCGATGGTGGCGGCGAAATCGAGGCGGCCGATCAGTTCGGTGGTCTGTTCCTCGTGTGCGTCGTTGTGGTCGCCGGTGGGTGAGGCGATGTCTTGTGGGGCCAGGCCGAGCAGCATGCGGGCGTGGTCGGGGAGGCCGAAGCCTGTGGCGACGCGTTCGATGACGTGGAGTTCGGCGATTGATCGTTTGCCGTGCAGGATCGCGTTTACGGCGGGTTGTCCGAGTTCGGCGACTGCGCCGATGCGTACCTGGCTGGCGCCGTATTTGACGGCTATGGCGAAAAGTCCGGCGAAGTCGCGTTTTCTGAGTATTTCCCGAGTGTCGTCGGAGTCCCAGACGGATGCGGGTATATCGATCCGGCTGGCCACACCCTTTTGCATTCTGGACCTCCAACTTGTGGGACCCGGGAATCATGCATTGAGGTGTTGGCGAGCCTATATCTCAAAGTGGGATACCAGCGTGGGATAGGTCTCAAACGGTATGGCTCCCATGCTGTCCGGCATGACAACGCCAGTTAGATGCACAGAATGCGAAGGACGCGGCTGGAAGATCGTTAGTCGGCGCGGTCATGTGACTGCCTCCGGGGTTGGCCTGGCGGTATCCGCCCGAGAGGAATGTCTGCACTGCCCCACCCCGGCCGAGACGCCGCACGAGCGGTTCGAGTGGGAAGTTCGTATCGCATCAGCGCAGGGTGAGGCGCTGGGACCGTGTGGTTCCAGCGCTTTCCAGGCCACGGCCATGGACGAGCTGCGCAAGGCGATGAGGGGCATGCCACGGGACGTCTCGATCCGGGGCGCCATCGCGCACATGGTTTACGACTTCGGCGCGGGCGATGACGGCTGGTCCAGGCGCGAGATTTTCCGTGCGTACATCGATCCGGCGGGATCTGTGCGATTCGAGCGGGTAGTCAAATGATCTCCCCGGTAACGATCACGGTTGATCCCTGCTGGTCGGCCGACCTTCTCCGGGAGGCGTTGCGGCGCGACGGAATCAACGCCGATGTCCATGATGGCTATGGGCTGGCGCTGGTTTCGGTCTGGGTGGGCCTCGTCGTCTGGTGCGATGGAGGGCGCTTTTGGTGGCGTACTGGATGGAATGTCGATCGCCGACGCGTCATTTATGCATGGCATCCGGCGAATGATCCATTTCGGGCAGCTCGCCGCATCGCCATGCGGTACGCCGAACTGCGCACGCAACAAGGGGCCGTCGACTTGCGCGCGGCGGGCCGGCACGAGGCGTCCCCAGGAGAGCCACAGTGAGCAGGGCGTGGGCGCGAGTCGGATATCGCGTGACCATCGTGACCATGGAACACAGCCCCAGGTCCACGCGCGCCTACGGTTCCATGCTGCTCGGTCGTGTAGGTGTCGTGGTGGCCGTGCTGCGCGACAGCAAGGTCGCTCTCGTCAAACTCGACGACGGAATTCATGAACTCCCGCGGGGCGTGCATCGCTGGCCTGTCGCTTGGGATGATCTGGTCTTGGATGAACGGGCGAGTGTGCCTGATGTCTCTGCCCAGACGTACGTGGCGGGGTTCTCGAAAGTTGGCCGCGCTCTGGAGCAACATGCGGTGTTGCCTGGGGCGGATGTGGCTGTGTGCTCGTCGCCGGTCAAGCCATTGCCGTTCTGCGGGTGGTCGCTGTCCTTCTCCCCTACCGTTCCTCAGGCATGCCCGAAGTGCGTCACGCTGGTCAATGGTTCCCGGTTGGAAGGGCGTGAAGGGTCAGCTATGCCTGTACCTGGCGGGTCCTGACAGGCGCGTTCTCAACCGGTACTGTACTTATGCGCACGAGTGCAAGAGTGAACGGGCGGTTGAGATGAGCATGGACTTCGCCCCACCTAAATACGCCCAGGTGATGCGGGCCATTCAGGAGCGGATCGAGTCAGGCGAGTATGCCCCGGGCGACATGTTGCCGTCCGAGACGCAGTTGGTGCGGGAGCTCGGTGTCGGCCGTACGACGGTGGTGCGGGCGCTTCAGACGTTGGCCATGCAGGGCTGGATCGAGCGCGAGCATGGGCGCGGCTCCTTCGTGAAGGGGCGTCCGGAGAGTGTCGCCAATCAGGTTCGGCCCAGTCAGACGACCACCGAGCAGGGCGAGAGCCCTGATGCCGTGGTGGAAGCGGGGCGTGTTCCGGCTCCTCGGCATGTGGCGCGCCTGCTGGGTGTCGCTGAGCACACGCCAGTGATCATGCGGAAGCGTATTGCTCGCCAGGGTGACGTGATCTCGGCGGCGGAGACGTTCTGGGTGCCCCTGGAGCACGCACTAGGCACCGACCTGGACAAGCCCGAACCACTGCGGCACGGGATCCGGCAGCATCTCCAGGCCGTCAAGCACCTGCGCTTCGATCACATCACCGAGCGAGTGACCGCGCGCAAGCCGACCACGGAGGAAGCCGAGCTGCTCGGCTCGTCCAACCCGGTGCTCGGTGTGCTGGCCACGGTGCATGATCCGGCCGGCGCGGTGCTGATGGTGGTCAGCGTGACGCTGCCGGGCAGCCTGCACGAGCTTGAGGATGTCTTCAAGGTGAGCTAACTCTTACCTCGCCCCTTCGGCTTAACCACTTGTGCGGATGAGTTGCGTTCACCTACTCTCAACTTATGCGGACAAGTGGACGAGCGAACGAAGAGCGCGTCCCGGGCGAGAGGAACCCCATGGCACTCCAAGGCCCCATCCCGATCACCTTCGAGCAGGCGTTCCCGCACGGCTGCTTCCTGGTCGGCCAGGTCGAACAGGTCAAGAACTTCGAGGCATCCACCAACGGCAAGACCGTCTACGCCAAGGACAAGACCACCGGTGAGCCGATCTGGCAGGTCCCGGTCATGGACGGCGACACCACACTCAAGGCCGGCCAGAAGACGGTCGCGGTCAAGATCCTGTCCCAGACCCCGCCCGTCGCGCCGCCTCCGATCTCGGGGCTGCCGATCGCGGCGGTCGAGTTCACCGGCATGACCGTCACCCCGTACGTCAACCCGGCCGGACGCCTGGCCTACTCCTACCGGGCCACCGGCATGCGCCCGGCCCGTCCCAAGCAGCAGACGGCGCCCACCAGCAGGGAGACCGCGGCATGAGCTCCCAGCCGTACACCTACATCACGCTGACGATGCGCCCGGACTCCACCCCGCACCTGGGCATCTCGTTCCACACGCCCGGCCTGCGCGTCAGCTCCGGAATCCTGCTCAGCAACCCGCGCCCGTACCTGGAGCTCAGCTCCCGCGAAGCGAACGTGCACATCTCCACCACCGCGGCCGGACCGGTCACCGACGCCAACCTGTCCACCGCCCGCGAGATCTTCAACGCCGCCGCACGCTACCTGGCCGACTGCGAGCGCCTGCACACCGAACAGTCGGCCACCACCAAGGAAGCCGACACCACGGCGACCTGACCAGTAAGGCGGGGCCGCCAGAAGCGGCAACTTCCGGCGGCCCCTTCGGTTCTCCCCTGACTTCCACATCACGAGAGGCATCAAGCTTATGTTCAGGCGGCTTCCTGGTGACGAGGCGCGCAACCTCGTCACCACGACTCCGGATACGGCTGTGGTGTTCCGCCCGGCCGTCGTCACCACCCCTGCCATCCTTACCCTGATCATCCTCGCTGGGCGCATTGTGGTCGGCCTCGTCCGGGCGACATGGCGACACCCCATCGCCATGCTCGCCGCCGCCGCGCCCGGTGTGCTCACGCTGTTGTACGGCTGGCGCGTCGCCCTCCTGCTCAGCACACCAACTCCGGTCGGGCTGCTCGCCTGGGCGCTCACCAACCGGGACTCCTTCGCCCGGCTGATCGGCTGGCGGTTGCTGGCCTGGTGGCGGCTGATCTGGGTGTACCGGCGGCACTGGCAACCCGTCATGATCGTCTCTGGACTGGGACGGCACATCCGTGGCCGCGACTACCTGCCACGCCTGGTGAAGGTCACCTGTACCCCGTGGGCCGATCTGGTCAGCGTGCGCATGCTCAAGGGGCAGGCGGTCAAGGACTGGGCCGACCGCATCGATCACCTCGCTCAGGGCTTCGGCGCGACCTCTTGTCGGGTGGCGCTGGCACAGGCGGGCCGGATCACGCTGACGTTCCCGCGTACCGATCCGCTGGCCACGCCGCTGCCGGCCCTTCCCCTGCTCGCTGAGCCGAGCGTGGGCGCGGTCGAGGTCGGCAAGCAGGAGGACGGGCGACCATGGCGGCTCAAGGTGCACGGCACACACGTCCTGGTCGCCGGTGCCACCGGCGCGGGCAAGGGCTCGATCATCTGGTCTGTCATCCGCGGGCTGCTCCCGGCCGTGCGTGCGGGCCTCGTGGAGCTGTGGGCGCTGGATCCCAAGCTGATGGAGCTGTCCTATGGCCGCGCCCTGTTCGGCCCTCGGTACGCGGCCACTCCGGAAGACTGCGCCGAGCTGCTGGAACAGGTGGTCCAGGTCATGCAGGAACGCGCGGCGCGCTTCGCCGGACTCCAGCGCAACCACGTCCCCACCATCGATGACCCGTTCGTCCTGGTCGTCGTCGACGAGGTGGCGTTCCTGACCGCCTACCAGTCGGACAGAGAGCTGAGGCGCCGCATCTCTGCTGCCTTGGCCACCCTGACCACCCAAGGGCGCGCGGTCGGCGTCGGCGTGCTGGCAGCGCTCCAGGACCCCCGCAAGGAGGTCATGAACATCCGCAACCTGTTCCCCGACAAGATCGCCCTCCGCCTCGACGAGTCCGAACAGGTGGACATGGTCCTCGGCGACGGCGCACGCGACCGCGGCGCACTGGCCGACCACATCTCCCCCGTCCCCGAACTGGGCGCGGGCGTCGGCTACGTCCGACTGGAAACCAGCCCCGACCCGATCCGAGTCCGCGCGGCCTACGTCTCCGACGCCGATATCCGCGCCATGGCCAGCGCCTTCGCCTCCGGCGGTGGTGCGTGATGCGGGTCTGCTTCCACGGCACCGCCGAAGAGATCGCCCTGGTCGCGGGCCGCCCGCTGCTGATCCTGCTGACCGCCCGGGACCTGCCCCGGCTGCGGGTCTTCGAGGTCTTCCACCCGCACGTGCTGCGCCACCCCTACCAGGAGCACTACCGGCTGTGCGCCGACCTGACCGAGACGGAGGTGGGCGACCATGCGTGAGCTGGCCTACCTCCTGGAAGGACTGCGCTGCTCCTGCTGCCTCTCCGAGAACACGCTGTGGATAGATCTGGCGGCGGGTGTGGTCGAGTGTCGTGAGTGCGGCCAAGGGGCGCTCGTCTCCCTCGATGCCGGGGAGGAGCTATGACCTACGACCGCTCCCTGCCCCGGGCCGTGCGCCAGCGGATGCCCCGGGCGCGCGATGTCGCCCGAGAGGTCGCCGAGCAACACGGCGTCTGCATCCGGCCCATCGCGCTCCAGCGGCTCGACACCCACACCGGCCAACGCGAGATCATCGATGTCCCGTGCGGCGCCACCTTGGACGCCGTGTGCCCGCCATGCGCCAAGCGCAACCGGCAACTCCGCATGGCGCAATGCCGGGAAGGCTGGCACCTCGACCACGAGCCGACCATCACGCCGGACGAGCCCGACGACGAGCAACGCTGGCTGATCGAGTTCCGAGCCGACATGCAGGCCAAGCGCGACCAGGCAGACCAGGCGGGCAAGGACACGGCCGACCTGGACGCGATCATCACGGGTCTCGATGAGGAGATCAACACCGCTGGAATGCGCGGCAACGTGCTGGCGGGCGCCAGCGGCAAGCGGAACCGCTCGACCAGGCGGCGCCAGGACGCCCCGGACCTGCCCCAGCGGAAGATGGCGAACACGACGCTGGGCCGGACGTTCGCCAGCTCGGGCGGTAACGTCTACCGGCCTTCGCTGTTCGTCACGCTGACCCTGCCGTCCTACGGCAAGATCCGCGATGGCGTGCCTGTCGATCCTGACACTTACGACTATGTCCGGGCGGCTCGGGACGCGCTGCACTTCTCCAAGCTGGTGGACCGCTTCGTGCAGAACCTGCGCCGCGTGGCTGGCTATGACGTGCAGTACTTCGCCACCGTCGAACCCCAAAGGCGGCTCGCCCCGCACCTCCACATGGCTGTCCGCGGCACCCTGCCACGCGCGGAGATCAAGCAAATCGCCGCGGCCACCTACCACCAGGTGTGGTGGCCGCCAGCCGATCGTGTCGTCTTCGAGGGTGACCGCCCGCCCGTGTGGGACAACGGCGTCGGCTACCTCGATCCCGGCACCGGGGAGGTACTGCCCACCTGGGACGAAGCGCTCGACCAGCTCGACGCCGACGAGAGCGCCCAGCCGATGCACGTGATCCGTTTCGGTGCACAGGTGGACGTGAAAGGCATCCTGGCCGGCACTCCCGACGCCGACCAGTGCATCCGGTACCTGTCGAAGTACCTGACCAAGTCCCTTGGCGGCGGCTGGAACCCTAACCACCGTGCTCAGCGCCGACACGCCGAACGCATGCTTGAGGCCCTGCGACTCGAACCCTGCTCGCCCACCTGCGCCAACTGGCTGCGCTACGGCATCCAGCCCAAGGCCGCCAAGTCAGGCATGGTCCCCGGCCAGTGCCGGGGCAAGGCCCACAAGCCCGATCACCTCGGCTACGCCGGACGCCGCGTGCTGGTCTCCCGCAAGTGGTCCAACAAGACCCTCGCCGAGCACAGGCAAGACCGCCGTACCTGGGTCCTGGAAGCCCTCGGCCAACCTGACGAGCCCACCGACCCTCACCGCTACGTCTGGAAGCCCGTCCCGGCCGGAGACGCCAACGTGCCCCCGCTGGCCGTGCGCCTCCTCCGCGCCGTCGCCGAACGCGAACGCTGGCGCGCCCATATGGCCGAACTCCAGGCGAGAGCGGACGGCCAAGATCTTTCGGCAAATCGGGAGGAGGCAGCGTAATGGAGCCCCTGTTCTACCGGCCAAAGGACGCGGCTGCCCTGCTCGGAATGAGCCGAACCGCAGTGTTCCGGTTGATCAAAGCCGGTGAACTCAAGTCGATCAAAGAAGACGGGTACCGGCTCGTGCCCCGGTGGGCGCTCGTCGACTTCGCCCGCGCGCTGGAGGCCAAGGCGGGCCTGGCGCGGACGGAGAGGGCGGCGTGATGGCGAAGAAGCCGAACGGGCGCTCTTCCATCTACTTCGGCCAGGACGGCTACTGGCACGGCTGGGTCACCATCGGCATCAAGCCCGACGGCTCTCCTGATCGTCGCCACCGGATGGCCAAGACCGAGACCGAGGTAACCCGCAAGGTCGCCGAGTTGGAAGGCAACCGCGAGACCGGACAGGTCACCAAGCCTGGCCGCGTGCCCACGGTCGCCGAGTGGATGACCGAGTACTTCGACGTGATCTGTGAACGCCTGGTGGCCTCGGGCAAGATGGCTCCGCGGACGCTGTCTGACTACCGTTCCAAGACCCGCCACTGGATCATCCCGCTTCTCGGCCGACACAAGCTGAACCGGCTCGCCCCTGAGCACCTCGACACCGCATACACGACGATGCTGGACAAGGGGTTGTCCACAAGCACGGTCCTCAAGGTGCACCGCATCATCTCCCGTGCCCTCAAGGTGGCCGTCCGACGCGACAAGGTCATGCGAAACGTGGCCACCCTCGTGGACGCGCCTACAGCCGCGGAAACCGAGATCGAGCCGCTCACGCGGGAGGAGGCTCGCCGCATCCTCGACGTAGCCAAGGCCAAGAGGAACGGCGCTCGGTGGTCGGTGGCGCTCGCGCTTGGCATCCGTCAGGGCGAGGCTCTCGGGCTCCGGTGGTCGTACATCGACATGGACACGGGCGAGATCCGGGCCTGGTTCCAGGTGCAGCGCCAGGAATGGCGCCACGGCTGCGCCGACTCGCACGCCTGCGGCGAGAAGTGGCACCGCCAGCCATGCCGCAAGAGATGCAAGATCCACGGACACCAGCCGACCTGCAAGCCGGGCTGCACCAAATCAGGCCATGCCTGCTACAAGCGGCCCTGTCTCAAGGACTGCGCCGGCCATGCGGACAAGTGCCCCAAGCGAACCGGCGGCGGCCTGGTCTTCCGCCAGCGCAAAGGCAAGAGCAAGCTCACCCTCCAGTGCCCGCCCGAGCTCCTCGCCCAGATCAAGGCACACCGCGAGGTGCAGGATGCCGAGCGGGAGAGGGCGGGAGATCGATGGGAAGACCACGACCTGGTCTTCGCGAGCAAGCACGGCTCGCCCATCGAGCGCACCGAGGACTGGAAGCGCTGGAAGGCCATCCTCCAGCAGGCTGGCGTCCGGGACGTCCGAGTGCACGACGCCCGGCACACCGCCGCGACGCTCCTCATCGAGCAGGGTGTGAACATCCGCGTCGTACAGCAGGTACTCGGCCACACCAGGGTGACCACCACCGAGCGCTACACCCACGTATCCACACCCCTGATGCGCGACGCGGGGGAGCGACTCGCCTCCGCTCTCTGGGGAAATCCCTAGCCGTTGCAACTAGCCCTGCAACTACGACGCCCTCAAAGATCAAAAAGGCCCTCTCCCCGTACTCGGGGAGAGGGCCTTCCGCCTGCGGAGGATCGGGGATTTGAACCCCGGATGGGCGGTAAACCCAAACCGCATTAGCAGTGCGGCGCCATAGACCTGACTAGGCGAATCCTCCTGGAAGCCTTCGCGGCTCAGGACAGCGTACCGGCCTTCTGGCGAGGCGGCAAAGTGATTGATCCCCGTCCTTCGCCAAGAGTTATCAACAGCCTGTGGGTAACTGCCTGTGGATGAAGCCCGCCCAGAGCGTGGACGGGCTTCGGGGCTGTGGATAACCGGGTTACGCGGCCGGGTTGGCCTCGCCCTCGATCTCAATCTTTACCTTCTTGCCCACCAGGACGCCGCCGGTCTCCAGGGCCTGGTTCCAGGTCAGGCCGAACTCCTCGCGGTCGAACTCCGTGGTGATCGAGAAGCCCCAGACCGGAGCGCCCCACGGGTTGGTGCCGGCGCCGCCGTACTCGACCGTGAGCTCGACCTCCTTGGTGACGTCACGGACGGTCAGGTCGCCGGCGACGGTGAACTCGTCGCCCGAGTGGCCGACCACGCGGGTGCTCCTGAAGGTGATCGCCGGGAACTTCTCCGTGGCCAGGAAGTCGTCGCTGCGCAGGTGGCCGTCGCGGTCGGCGACCCCGGTGTCGATGCTGTCGGCCTGGATCGTGAGCTCGGCGGTCGACTCGAGCGGGTTCTCGGCGATCGTGACCGAGCCGCTGAAGGAGCCGAAGTGGCCACGGACCTTGCTGACCATCATGTGCTTGACCACGAAACCGATGCGGGTGTGAGCCACGTCCAAGTTGTAGGTGCCGGCGGCGGGGATGGTCAGGGACTCCCAGGTGCGGGTGGTGGTCATCGGGGTTCTCCTCGATAGGGGTTCGTTGCTGTGCGGATGTCTGCGGCAACAAATTTCTACACGAGGAATATTCCGCGCGTCAACTATCGTCGGCTACGCTATGAGGGTGATGAACTTTGACGACCACCGGCTGACGGCCGTTGGGCTTCTGACGGAGGTGCATGGGGGGCTGCTGGCCAGACTTCAGCCAGTGCTCGGCGGCGCGGGGTTGTCGGAGATCGATTTCGAGACCGTCCTCCGGCTGGGCCGCTCCCCGGGACAGCGGCTGCGGATGAGCGATCTGGCCGCGCAGACCGAGCTGTCGACGAGTGGGGTGACCAGGGTCGTCGACCGGCTGGAGCGGGAAGGGCTGGTGACCCGGGAGGCGTGTCCCAGCGACCGCAGGGCCTCCTACGCCGTACTCACCGAGGCCGGGCGGGCGCGGCTGGAGTCCGTGCTGCCGCAGCACGTGCAGGACATCGACGACTGGTTCACCGGGCTGCTGGGCGCGGAGGAGCTGGAGACGTTCCTGGCCACGCTGCGGAAGATCAGGGACGTGGTACGGCCCTGCGCCACCGCAGGGGCAAGTGGGGCAACTGGGGCTCAGGCCACGGCAGCATGCACGGAGATGGCCGCACACCGGCCGGAAGAAGCCACGGCCCCGGCGCAAGCCGCCATGGGCGTGCAAGCCGAAGCCCCATGAGGCCGAGGTCGCAGATCGAAGGTCATGAGCCGTGCCCGTGCGATGGAAGGCCCAGCGCGTTCCTGAGCTTGGCCATCGCGCGCGACACCGTGCTCTTTACCGTGCCCACACTGATCCCCAGCGTCCTGGCGATCTCCGGCTCGGTCATGTCCTCGTAATACCGCAGCACGATCGCCGCCCGCATCCGCTCCGGCAGCTCCTCCAGAGCCTGTTCCAGCTGCTCGTGCACGTCCCCGTGCGGCTCCTCGGAGGCGCAGCACACCTCGGGCAGATCGTCCGAGGGGTACTCCTCCAGCCTGCGCCGCCGCCACTGCGAGATGTTGATGTTCACCATGGCCCGCCGCACGTACCCGTCGAGCGCCCCCCGGTCCTCGATGCGGTCCCAGGCCAGGTACGTCTTGGTCAGCGCGTTCTGCAGCAGATCCTCCGCGTCCAGCGGGTGTCCGGTGAGCTGGTGGGCCGCGCGCAGCAGCGCAGGACCGCGCGCCCTCACGTACTCGCGGAACTCGTCTTCCCAACCGGTGGTCTGCATCGTGGCCAGAATCGCAGCCTGATGCTCTATTGAGCTTGAACCAGAATTCAGGTTTCGGCCCGCCGACGATAAAGGTAGGTCAAGGTCGGTGGCGGTTTGTTCGACGCCGGGTGTCATCTCACTTCCCCGGGGATGCGTATTTTGATCCCGTCTGCGCCGCTACGGTGTGCGCTACGCCCAAGTCGTGTGAATCTAGTACCGACGAGGGAGGGGTCGATGGGGTATCCGAGCGTTGAGCGCCGTCGGGTGCTCGCCGCGGCCGCGCTCGGTCGCGAATCCGGCGTTCCCGGTCCTGACCCGGACAATGGGGAGCCTTTACGCGCCGTCGCCGGCGAGATCAAGGACGTCAGCCCGCATCTGATCATCATTGAGACCCCCGACGGCGCCGAGGAGCGGCTCGTGATCGCCCCCTGGGCCACCGCCTGGCACGGGAAGGACGCCGCGCCCGCCGACCTCCCCGCGGGTTCCATGGTCGTCATGCGTACGCGTGACGGACGCGTTGTGGAGCGCATCTGGGCGGACACCACCCGCATCACCGGGACGATCCTGTCGATCAGCGGGCGCAGGGACCTGACGGTCGAGCTCGACTGCGGCCCGCACCGGGGCCACCGTACGGTCGTCATCCCCTACCGGGCGTCGGGGCGGCTGCAGGTGCGGCATCCCAAGTTCGAGCCCGGTTACCTGTTCGACGCGATCGGGATCAGGCAGAACGGGACGAGCCTGGCCATGTTGCCCGCGACCTCGCAGCCCCCTTACCCGGCCCGCGCGGTGCCCACCCCGCCGCCCGCGTACGCCGGGCTGCAGTCCCGCATCTCGGGCCCCGCCACCTGGTCGGACACGTTCGACGAGGAAGAGCGCGGCGCCGCGTACCCGATGCTGGAGCGCTCCGACACCGGCTGCCCCGACGCCGGCGTGTCGTGCACCGGGCTGCCGTACCTCGCCGTCGGGTCGCTGCTCCAGGTCAGGAACCTGTGCTCGCAGCGGAACGCCAACGTTCCCGTGGTGGCGTGCGGGTGCGTGGCGGGGCGCTTCTGCGACCGCTGCGTCGAGTGCGACACGTCGCCGCGCGGGCGGGTCGTGGAGCTGTCGCCGTTCTCCTACGTGGAGCTCGGCGGCGACCTGGTCAAAGGCTGTTTCAACGCTCAGATCGGATTGGGGTGACGGGCACGTGTTCGAATCGCAGCTGCCGCTTCTGATCGCGGTGCTCCTCTTGGGCATGGTGGCCAAGTTGATCACCGTGCGCACGGGAGGCGAACCCGGCTCGCTGTCCAGGCTGGGGCCCGCGGTCCTGGTGCCGGGGCGGATGCAGGCCGTCGCGCTGCTGGTCTGCGCGGCGGGTGAGCTGTTCCTGGCCGTGGGGCTGCTGGTCACGACGCATCCGTTCTTCCGGTGGGGTACGGTCGCCTTCTTCGCCCTGTCCACGTACGTACTGCTGGAGCTGCGCAGACGCCGGCCGGACGCCGGCTGCGGCTGCTTCGGCGAGGTGAGCTCGGCGCCGGTCGGACTGCGTTCGGTCGGCCGGACGGTCGCGCTGACCGGGATGGCCGGGTTGTCGGTGTGGGCACCGGTGCCGGGGTGGGTGGCCGTGGTCCACCCGCAGTGGCTGACGGTCGCGGGCGTGGCCGTGCTCGCGCTCCTCTCCCCGGAGATCGAGGAGCTGATCGACCGCGTACGGTTCCGCGCCCCCTGCGAGCAACGCCGCGGCCCCGCCGAGTCGGTCACGCTGGCCAGGCTCAGGTCGAGCGGCACCTGGCGGGCCCACGCGGGCGAGCTGACCTCGGCTGAGCCGTACGACAGCTGGCGCGAGCTGTGCTGGCGCTTCTACACCTTCCGCAACCACGACGCGGACGACGTGGTCTTCGCCGTCTACCTCAGCGGTCGGCGCCCGGCGGTGCGGATGGCCGTGGTCAGCGCGGCGGGCAACGGCACTCTGCCGGAATATACGCCAGTATCGGCCTGACACTAGAAAGCGTTAGATTCCGCTCGACAGGCATGGCGATATAGCTCTATTGGGCTGTCTAGCTTCCCCACTAGACAGCCCAATAGAGGTCTAGGGGCGTCGCTCAGATCGGCTGAGCGCGCAGGAACTTCCCGAAGTGCGGCACCGTGAACGCGATCAGGCCGCGCTCGGCGCTGTAGATGAGCCCTTTCTTGATGAGACTGTCACGGGCGGGTGAGAGGCTGGACGGCTTTCGCCCGAGGGCGTCGGCCACCTCCGCGGTGGCGACCGGCTCGTCGCCGATCTGCGCCATGGCGTGCATGTAATCGCGTTCGGCCGGGGTGGCCCGCTCGTAGCGGCTGCCGAAGAACCCGACCGCGAGCTCCTCCTCGGCCTCCGGCGCGGAGACCTTGACGTCTTCGATGGTGATCGGGCTGCGCGGCGCCAGGTCCCAGGCGACCTTGCCGTACGCCTGGACGAAGTAGGGATAACCGTCGGCCGCCTCGTAGAGGGCGTCGAGGGCCTCCTGGGTGAACTCCACCTCTTCCTCCCGCGCCGGCAGGATCAGCGCCATATCGGCCGCCTCGCGGTCGAGCTTGTCGATGCGCGCGTAGCGGAAGAGCCGCTCGGAGTAGCTCTTGCTGGCCGACAGCACGCTCGGCAGGTGCGGCAGCCCGGCCCCCACCACGATCAGCGGCCCGCCCGTCTGGGACAGCTCGTGGCAGGCGGCGCAGAGCGCGGAGACGTCGGCGGCCGGGACGTCCTGCATCTCGTCGATGAAGAGCGCGATGCCCACGGCCAGGTCGGTGGCCACGCTCGCGGCGTCGACGAACAGCTCGGTGAGGTCGATCTCCAGGTCGCCGGAGTCGGCGCGCCCGCGGCTGGCAGGCACCTCGATGCCGGGCGACCAGTGCGAGGTGCCTTTGGCCGCCGCCGGATCGCGCATCGCGAACGCCTTGAGCACGCCGAGGAACTCCTCGATGCGCTCAGGAGCGCGGTGGCGCGGCGCCAGCTCCCGGATGGCCATGTGCAGCGCGGCCGCCACGGGGCGCCGGATCGACTGGTCGGGCCGGGCCTCGATCTTGCCCGTGCCCCACAGCCGCTGCATGGCCATGGACTTGAACGTGTTGAGCAGGACGGTCTTACCGACCCCTCGCAGGCCGGTGACGACCATGCTGCGCTCGGGACGGCCGCGGGCCACCCGCTCCAGCACGACCTCGAACTGCTGCAGCTCTCGATCGCGCCCGGCGAGCTCCGGCGGACGCTGGCCGGCTCCGGGGGCGTAGGGGTTTCGCACAGGGTCCACGCTCTCGGACTTTATTGCCGGATATAGCGGCCGTCTTAGATTTGGGAAGAAAGTGCTACGGCGTGTCCGAGCAGGGGCGGTTGCGAGCACCGTCATCGGACACACCCCCTCTCACCAGGCCGAACCCTTGTTCGATTGCGGTACACAGAACTGTAGCGCGGACTCGAACACCTATGCGATGGTTTCGAGTAAAGATCTTCGCAACAGGTCACGGCGGCGCCGAACTTGGCACCCGTCCCGCCTGCGCAATAGCGTTCGGATCCATGCGGACCTTCGCGAATGTTCAGGAGCTCAAGGCGGCCGTCGGCGAGAAGTTCGGCCCGACCGAGTGGCGCACCGTCACCCAGGACCAGGTCAACCTCTTCGCCGACGCCACCGACGACCACCAGTGGATCCACGTCGACGTGGAGCGGGCCAAGGAGGGGCCGTTCGGTGCCACGATCGCCCACGGCTACCTGAGCCTGTCGCTGCTGCCGTCGTTCATGTTCTCGATGGTCAAGGTCGAGGGCATCGCCATGGGCGTCAACTACGGCCTCAACAAGGTCCGCTTCCCCCGGCCGATCCTGGTCGGCGCGCGGATCAGGGCCGTGGGCGAGCTGACGGACGTGAAGGGCACCCCCGCCGGCTACCTGTCCAACCTGAAGATG
Organism: Nonomuraea sp. NPDC051941; assembly: GCF_044593615.1. Taxonomy (NCBI): domain Bacteria; kingdom Bacillati; phylum Actinomycetota; class Actinomycetes; order Streptosporangiales; family Streptosporangiaceae; genus Nonomuraea; species Nonomuraea sp. NPDC051941. Next base: position 109,093 of record NZ_JBIUCF010000015.1, on the reverse strand, counting down.
ACGATCGAGATCGAGGGCGAGAAGCGGCCCGCCTGCATCGCCGAGACGCTGAGCCTGTACGTTCCCGCCGAGTAGGTTTGCAACAGAAGCGCGTCCCGTGTGATCCCTGGGTTCGTGGAGGATTTCGACGAGTTCGTCCGAGCCCGGGGCGACGCGCTGCTCCGGTACGGCTTCGTGCTGGCCGGAAATTCCGAGGACGCGGCCGATCTCGTACAGGAGGCCCTGGCCCGGCTGGGTGACGCCTGGCCCCGCGTGCGCAAGAAGCACGACCCCGAGGGGTACGTCCGCACGACCATGGTCAGGCTCCACATCAGGTCGTGGCGCCGGCGGCGCCGGGAGGACCTGGTGGCCACCGTCCCCGAACGCGGCGAACTCGATCGCTACGGCGACGCCGACCTCTGGGCCGAGCTCCAGGAACTGCCCCGCAAGCAGCGGGCCGTACTCGTGCTCCGATACTACGAGGACCTCTCGGACATAGAGATCGCCGAGATCCTCGGTGTCTCCCGCGGAACCGTACGCAGCCAGGCAGCCCGCGCCCTGGACAAGCTCCGGATCAAGCGAGTGCTGCAGGAGGCGCGATGAACGGGGCTTCGGGAAGGCGTGGTGACGCGGTGCGGGACGAGCGCGACCTGGTCCGGACCCTGCGGGCGGCCGCCGTCCAGGTCGAGGGCCAAGATCTGGCGGACGGCGTGGCCCACCGGCGCCGCGCCCGGCGTACCAGGCGGCGCGTGCGGGTGATGCTCGCCGCCGCGGCGGTGGTGGCGGTCGTGGCGGGTACGGCGGCGGTCGTCTCACGCATGGACGGTCGCCGGGCCGAGCCCGTGACCCCTTCGCAAGGGGTCAGATCGGTCACCGAGGTGTGGCCGCGGGCCATCGTCAAAGTGCCGGCCAAGAACGCCCTGGGCTTGACCACGGAACCAGTGACCAGTCTGAGCGCGACCGAGGTGCTGCTGGCCGCGATATCCGCATCAGGGAAGTCGACCGTGCGGCTGGAGGCGTACGACTCGACCACGAAGACCACGCGCGTCCTCGGCGACGTCCCGGCTCCGCGTAAGGAGTATCACCTGGCGAAGATAGCGGTGAGCGCGCAGTACATCGCCTGGTTCGGCGGGACCTGGAATGGGGGCAAATGGTCAGATTTCTGGATCATGCCCCGTGCGGGGGGCACGGCCAGGCGGGTGGGCGAGGTCGCGGCGAACGTCGATGCGATCGGCATCGTGGGCGACTCCCTCGTGTGGTCGCCGGCGGAAGGCGGCGTCTACCGCATGCCGATCACCGGCGGGACGCCTGCGCGGATGCCACGCGCCGACGGCCTCCATCTGACCTCCTGGCCCTGGGCGGCCCGGAAGGTCGGCGACAAGCGGAAAATGAACGAGAACCGGCTCGTCAACCTGGAGACCGGCCAGGCCGTCGACGTGCCGCTGCCGCGCGATGTGAGCTTCATGCGGTGCCATCCACAATGGTGCGCCGGTGTGCAGGGCAGTCGCGTGATCGTACAGCGTGTGGACGGCTCCCAACGGCGGACTCTGCCTCCTGAGCTGCTTCCGTGGAGACCGGACTCGCTCATCGGCGACCGGTACGCCCTTTTCGTGCTGCGCGGCGGAACGGACACCGTCGTGCTCTACGACCTGTCCACCGGGACAATGGGCCGGCTCGGTCGCTGGGCTAAAGGTCCGGGAAGATCCTCTTCGCCCTCCGACACGCCCTTCTGGGGCACCGGCACAACCCCCTACAACACCATGTCCGGCGGAGGCGGACAAGAGTTCACTGTGGTGAACCTGGCCGCTCGATGAGCACCGGCTCGAAGGGCGCGCGCGGCCGCGCCGCCACCGCCGACAGGCGCTGCCGCGAGAGCTGGGGCCAGGCCTGCACGGCGCAGAACGGCGCGCACTGGTCCTGCTCGGCCCGCGTCCCCACGTGCACGCAGCACTGCGCGAGCCGTTCCTCGATCATGGTCGAGATGTCCATGAACGGCTTGATCGTGATCCGGACCACCCGTTCCCCCAGCATCCTGCGCAGCTTCTTCCGCCTGACGGTCAGGGCGAGCAGCGTGGAGATGCCCAGGTCGCAGTTCTCGCTGATGGTCCGCCACAGGTCGCCGATCTGCGGGTGCGACAGTGACGACTGCTCCGACAGCAGGCCGAGCAGCGACTCCTGTACGGCCAGGCGCAGCTCGCGCGGCAGCTCGGTGTCGGCGATGCGGTTGGAGACCAGGCCCAGGTTCTGCTTGAGGCGGTCGTGGCCGATCAGCGCGGTGAGCGAGCGCCACCTTCTCGAGTCGTCGCGCAGGAGGTAGCCGACCGAGCAGCAATGGGGGTGGGAGCAGGGCAGGGCAGTCAGGTCGCGCCAGGTCACGAGGCCGTCGGTCTGCGGGCCGAGGCGCTTGAGCACGCCGGTGTGGGTGAGCCGGTCCATGGGGTTGATGGCGCCCGACCGGCCGGACCCGAACTGGGGCTGGATCGACACGCCTCCCACGTACGGCGTGTCGAGGGCGAGGCGTACGACGTCGCCGATCTCACCGTCGTTGACGCCCAGCGCGACGGTCATGACGAGGGTCGTGAAGATCTCCCGCTCGGACAGCCTGCTCACGGCCTGGGCCTTGATGCGCGTCAGGTCGCCGCCCCGGTGGTGCTTCGAGGCCTCGGCCGACGGGCCGTCGTACTGGAGGTAGACCTCCACCCGATCCCTGTGCTCGGTGAGCAGGTCGAGGAGGGAGTCGTCCCTGGCGACGAGGACGCCGTTGGTGTTGATCAGGATGCGGGTGACGGGACGCTGTTCGAGCTCGGTGAGGAGGGTCTTGAGCTCGGGGTGGAGCGTGGGCTCGCCGCCGCTCAGCATGAGGACGTCGAGCTTGCCGTTCTCCCTTTCGAGACGCTGGTCGACGTTCGCGAGAATGTCCTGGACGGGGACAATGCCGGTCAGGTCGGGGGAGCTGTCGGCGAAGCAGGTGGGGCAGCGGAGGTTGCAGGCTTCGGCGATGTCCTCAAGGAGAATGCAGGTGTGCTGGGTCTGCATTTCGGGGAGACCGTGGAGGTAGGCGGAAGGGATGGGGAGGAAGTTCCCGGAAATATCGGGTACGTGCTGCTTGGTCGGAGCGGTCCACTCTTCGAGATATTTCAGGATTTCTGGGTCTTCGTCGTACAACGTCTTGATCAGGCCGTGTTCGCGGCAGCCGCGCTCCAGCCAGATCCTGCCGTCGCGTTCAGCCAGATAGCCGCTCAGCCGCTCGACCTTGTCGAGGTCCTGGCCGTGGCAGTGGGGGCAGAACGCATTGACGTACCTGTGGATGCGGTCGCCCCGCAAGCCCATACCTGCACTCATGCCATGACCCTTCGCTCGAACAGGGGATCGTAATAGCCGCGCTGCCAGCCGTACCCGAGCCTGAGGGCGAGCAGCAGCAGGCTCGGGACGAGGAACCACTGGGGCCTGGTCAGGTCGAGCCAGACCGTCTCGTTCGCCCTGGTGAACTCGACGAGGAAGCGGAAGACGGCGTACGCGGCGACGTAGAGCGTGAACAGCTCGCCCGGCTGAGTGAGCCGCTTGCGCGCCCATTGGAGCGCGGCGAAGGCGGCGAGCTGGAAGATGATCTCGTAGATGAACGACGGGTGCATGGCCTGCCCAGTGAGACACCCGGGGCACTCGGGAGTGGTCGGGGGCGCGTGCACTCCCCATGGCAGCTCGGTCGGCCTGCCCGGCGCCTCGGTCAGATGGCATCCGATCCGGCCGACCGCCATGCCCAGCGCGACGGCCGGGGCGAACAGATCTCCCGTCCGCTCCTTGTAGCCGATGATCTTCTTGGCCAGCAGCACGCCCACGTACGCGCCGGTCAGGCCGCCGAGGATGCTGCGGGAGCCGTACAGCCAGAGGTCCTTGAGATCCAGCGTCTCCAGCCAGCCCGCCAGCCGCATCCCGATGGCTCCCCCGACCAGCGCGCCGGCGACGGCGGTCAGCGACTGCTCGTTGAGCGCGCCCCTCCGCCGCGCCTCCCGTACGAAGACGACGGAGGCCACGAGCACGCCCAGGCCGACGAATATCTCGTGGTAGGGCATGTCAGGTGTACAGGCCGGGGTTGAGGCCCGTGCAGAAGCCGGCGGTCACGATGGACCAGAGCGCCCATCCGATCATGAGGCCGAGGCCTATGCCTTTGGTCCACGGCTTGCGGACGAACTGCAGCCCCGCGCCGGCGCCCAGGCCGATGAGGGCGAGCAAGATCGCGCCGACCACCAGGTAGGGGGTGGTGGCGCTGTCGGATGTGCCGAACGCGGCGACGAAGACGAGCAGCCCGATGACGATGTTGAAAACGCTGTAGATGGCCACGCCGGCGAACGCCAACGCGACGAACACCCCCGTAGACGTACGCCCAGCCGCCGGCGCCCCCTGAGGATAGGGCGGCTGACCGTATGGAGGCGGCCCGTGGGGCGGTTGACCGGGACCGCTCGGGTACGGAGGCGGCGGCCCGTACGGCGGTTGCCCGGATCCGCCCCCCGGAGACGGGGGGACCCAACCGGCCTGCCCCTCGGATGACCCTTCCCCCGGAGGCGGGGTGGGCTCTCCGGGCTGCTCCGGGGGCGGGGGCGGCGGTGTGCTCACAACGCCCAGATTAAGCCTCTACGCCCCTTCTCCCGAGTAGTAAATCGCCGCCTGCACCCGGCTCTTCAACCCCAGCTTGTTCAGCACCCGGCTGACATGCGTCTTCGTCGTGGCCTCCGCCATGTCCAGCTCTCTGGCGATTTCGGCGTTCGACAGCCCCCGCCCGATGCAGGCCAGCACCTCCCGCTCCCGAGGCGTCAAACCCCCCGGATCGGCCACCGGCTCCCTCCGCGGCGCCTGCCCGGCGAACGCCGCGATCAGCTTCCGCGTGACCCCCGGCGAGATCAGCCCATCCCCGCGCGCCACCAGCCGTACGGCCTCGACCAGCGATTCGGCATCGGTGTTCTTCAGCAGGAACCCGGCGGCCCCCGCCCGCAGCGCCCCGAAGACGTACTCGTCAAGATCGAACGTGGTCAGGATCAGCACGTCGCTGACCCCCGCCAGCTCCCGCGTGGCCGAGATGCCGTCGAGCCGCGGCATCCGCACGTCCATCAACACCACGTCCGGGCGCACCTCCCGGGCCATGGCCACGGCCTGCTCCCCGTCCGCTGCCTCGCCGACGACCTCGATGTCCTCGGCCCCGTCCAGAATCAGCACGATCCCCGCCCGGACCGCCGCGTGATCGTCGGCCACCAGCACCTTGATCGTCACCGCGCCTCGACCCCCGACTCCCTTTCCCGCGAACCAAGGCCCAGGACGGCCGCGTACGGCACCGCCTGCTCATCACCGGTGGGCAACTCGGCCGACACCCGCCACAGATCACCGTCCCCCGAAGCCCCGGCCTCGAAAGAACCACCGACCAGCAAGACCCGCTCCCGCATCCCGATCAGCCCTGCCCCAGCACCGGGCAGCCGCGCCCCACGCCCGCCGACCGCGTTCTCGACACTCATCAGAACCCGCCCCGCCTCGTACGCGATGACGACCCGGACCGGCGAGTCCCCATGCTTGAGCGCGTTGGTGAGCGCCTCCTGCAGGATCCGGTATCCGGCGAGATCAACCGATGCGGGCAGCTCCCGCGGCTCCCCCTCGACCCGCAGCTCGGCGACCAGCCCGGCCCGCGTGACCCGCTCCACCAACGTCTCCGCATCGGCCAGCCGAGGCCGCATGGCCTCAGCGGGATCGTCACCCTCCTGCCGCAGCAGCCCGATCATCGTCCGCATCTCGGCCAGCCCCTTCACGCTGTTCTCCCGTACGGACTCCATGACCTTCCGGACGGTCGCCCGATCGAGATCCTTACGCGAAAGCGCGGCAGTGGACTGGATGGCGATGGCGCTGAAATGGTTCGCGATCATGTCGTGCAGCTCGCGAGCCATCCGCGTACGCTCCGCCGCGACGGCCGCCTGCCGGTCGAGCTCGGCCAGATGAGCCACCTGCTCGGCCCGCTCCCGCTCCGCCGCCGCCCGATCCCGGTGCTCCCGCAGCACCAGCGCCGTGGTGACGGGGGTCACCAGCACCAGCCCCGCCTGCACCCCCATGACAGCGAGCAGCCGCCAGTCCGCGGCCAGGAACCCGGCCACGGCCCCGGCCACGACCGCCAGCACGGCGGTGATCCCGAGCAGCCACCGAGCGAACCGAGCCGGCCCGTAAAGCGCCGCGGCATAGAGGTTGTCAGTGAAAAGCAGCACCGTCGCCAGTGAAGGCCCCACGAACGCGTCGATCGTGATCGCGACGACCCCCAGCCCCAGCGAGGCGAGGGGCGCCCGCTGCCGCACCAGCACCCCGGCACAGGTGATCGCCAGCGGCACGCACAGCAGCCAGACGGGCACGCCCCGCTGGAGCGCGGCCCCACCCGCGATGAGAACCACCCCCATCGCAAAGGCCACCCCGGCCCCCAACGCCTCCCGTTTCATGTCCCCATCCCACCACCCCACACGCCCTGTTCCCTCCTGCGCGGGACCCGCCTGTGGATACACCCTTCGATGTACCGCCACCCCCGGCCAACCAGCGAGATCACGGGCAAGATGGAGGGAGCGGGCCCCACGGTTGCCATATCTGGTTCGAGGTACTCCGCAGAACCCGCTATGCTTGCTTACGCAGCGAGCGGCCGTAGCTCAATGGATAGAGCATCTGACTACGGATCAGAAGGTTACGGGTTCGACTCCTGTCGGCCGCGCTCCAGCTCAAAGGCCCTTCGGCATCGGTCCGAAGGGCCTTTTTCGTGGTCATACAGCAGCGTTTTACAGCAACGCCCCCGAGGCTAACCGTCTGATTCGGTAGTCAGACGCTTATTCAACCGGTCGAGCGCCCGGATCGGGTGGCTAGGAGTACTGGGGCGCATGGTTCGGGTAGTGGAAGCGCGGCCCTTGAATCCGCCGTCTGGGCCGATCCTCCCGGCGAGTGCCGCACAGTGCCGTGGTACGGGACCCTGAGCCACATGAACGACGATGTCTATTCGGGCCACCACTGGCGTTCCCTGTACGAGGGCGTCTTTGACCACGAGGGCGACGGGCTGGGCGACATGCTGCTGCGGTGGCTGGATGAGCATCCGGGGCACGTGGCGGAGGTGCGGGAGGCAGGCCGGCCCGAAAGTCACCTGGTCCCTCTGGGGAAGCCGCCCAGGAGGGGATACAGCCCGCTGGAGCGGTTGTATGCCGTGAACCGCATCCTCGACCTGCTCATCCTGAACTACCAGGATCCCCCGGACGATTCGGCAGCGAGCCCGAACGAGGTTTACCCACCGGTCGGCGTCTATCCCGCCTTCTGTGAGGCGCTGGGCGCGGACCGGATCGGCAGGCAGGGCTTCCATCCGTTCTTCCACGAGGTCGTCGAGGTGCGGCCGGTCAACGATCCCGATGAGCCACCCTCGATCATCGAGGAGCGCTGGCCCGGTTACATGATGGGATCGATGCTGCTGACGCGGGCCGGGGTGGTTGTCACCGCCGGGGCGCGGCATCTGGTTGCGGGGGTTGCCGATCGCTCCAGCCTGTATTGGACCTTCTGGCGCCGGTCACGATTCACCCACGACCTCTCGCACGGTTGGGGGAGCAACTCACAGTGGAGAACTGACTTCCGCCGCGACTACCTGGTCGACGGCCGATTGCACTACAACGTGGACGAGGCCCTGGATCCGCACAAGGTGCAGTGGAGAGACGACGAGGATCTCGACCCGGCGTCGAAGATCGAGATTGTCCGGTACCGGTGCAGCACCGTCGTCGATCACGGTGATGACCTCTTCCCCTACAACGATCATCATGTCGAGCCGGCCCGTGCGGACTGACCTTAGGCACCCCGGAAACGGCCCACCACCAGGGAAAACCTGGAGCCGGCCTTCGTGCTTTTCAGGACGATCTACGCGGTGCGTGATCGACGGGCGCGCTGCCCGTCCACGTCGTTGCGGGTCGCCTCGGTCATGCTGGCCGTCGTCCCGAACCTGGGCCCGCCTCCGAGACGCCATCCCCGTGGGCACGTCCCGACCGCTTCAGCAGCGCCTCGTCGGCCTCGGGCAGCCAGGAGTGCGGCGGCCGGCGCAGCCGGCGTTCCACGCTTCGGATCTCCGTCACGGCCTGGAGCAGCGCGTCCAGACCCGGATGCCGCAGGCCCTCGGGGAAGACGAGGTTCTCCAGGGCGAGCGGCACGGGATCGACCAGCGGCCGCACCACAGCGCCCGGAATTCCGCCGACCTTCGCCGTGGCCAGCACGGGCTCTCGGTGCCGTTGCAGGTAGAGGCCCATCTCGTGGGATCCGACCGGTGGCTCGTGTGGCGTGGCCAGGGTGAGCCCGAACTCCTCCGCCAGGCGCTCGCCCAGGTCGGTCCACTCGGTGGTGGCGGGATTGCCCGCCATGGCGTCCAGCGGGAAATCGGCCAGCACGCCGAGCGGCACCTCCTCCAGCGCGGCCAGCGGATGGTCCTCGGACACCAGCACGGCGAGCGGATCCAGCCGTACGGGCACCTGGGCCAGCCCCTTGCGCACGGAAGCGGGCAGTCCGGCGAAGCGGCCGAACGACACGTCGAGACGCCCCTCCCGCATGGCGGCGGCCCCGGAGGCCAGCCCGCCGTGGAAGCGGGCGAGGATCTCCACTCCCGGTGCCAGCTCCCTGGCCCTGACCAGCGGCCGCGGCGGCTCGTGCCCCTGCATGTTGACGTCCACGAGCAGCGGCCCTCGGGCGCTGGAGACCTCCGCGACCAGCTCGTCATGCAGCGCGAGCAGCCGCCTGGCCCCGGACAGCAGCCGCGTTCCCGCAGGGGTCAGCTCCACCCGCCGGGTGGTCCTGGTGAACAGCGCCTGCCCGAGTTGCTCCTCCAGCCGCCGCACGTCACGGCTGAGCGCCTGCTGGGCCACGTACAGGCGGGCGGCGGCGCGGCCGAAGTGCAGCTCCTCGGCGACGGTCACGAACACCCTGAGCAGCCGGGGATGCAGGTCCACGCGACAACATTAACAACAGATCCGCGTTAATCCCGGCTTTTCCGGTGTTGGACCCGGCGTCGTGATCTCCGTCAGGGTGGACCCATGATCCCCATGAAAGAGCTGCTCAGCGGCATGCCGCTGTCGCCCGCCCAGGTCGGCGTCCTCCTGAGCCTGGTCCACCCGCCGGGACTGACGGCTCAGAACGTCACAAGCGGGTGGCCCACGAAGAGGCCGAAGCACAGGAGGTTCAGCACCGGCACGACGTAGTGCTGCGGCAGCGGAGATCAAGGCGCCCAGGTTTGACCTGTTGGCCGACCAGTCCGGCAGGCAGGCTACGGGCCGGTCCTGGTTGCCGGCGGCGCTCAGGCCGCGGGCATCCGCCGCTGCCGCAGGGGTCGCTGAAGACCCAAAACATTCGCCTGACCTGCGACAACGCCTTCGGATTGCATGCGATGGCGGTAGTCGTTGCCGCGGTTCGGCACAATTACCGATATGCGAGTCGGATTGCTCGGACCGTTCGAGGTCCTGAACCATGACGGGGCCGTGGTGGAGGTTCCTGGGATTCGGCTGCGCGCACTGCTGGCGGCGCTCGCCCTCGAACCCGGCCGGATCGTCACGCGTGCGAGGCTGGTGGACTGGATCTGGGGGGAAGAGCCGCCCGCGGACGAAGTGAACGCCTTGCAGGCGCTGGTGTCCAGGCTGCGCAGAGTGTTGCCGGCCGGTGTGATCGAGGCGGATTCCGGCGGGTACCGGCTGGCTCTGGCTGCTGATGCCGTGGACGTGTCCCGGTTCGAGCAGCTGGTCGGTCAGGCCCGTGCCGCCGAGCCTGCGGCGCGGGCGGATCTGCTGCGCCCGGCCTTGGCGTTGTGGCGTGGTACGGCCATGGCGGACATCGCGCTGCAAGGCAGCGACGCGTTCGACGCCGCGGTCGCGCGTCTGAACGAGCTCTACGTCGCCGCGCTCGGGGACCGGGTGGATGCCGACATCCGCCTCGGCCACGGCTCGGAGTTGGTCTCCGAGCTGACCGACCTGGTCGCCACGCACCCGCTGCGGGAGGGGTTCGTGGCGGCCTTGATGCGAGCGCTCGCCGAGGCCGGACGTGAGAACGAGGCGTTGACCCTGTACCAGCGGACGCGCGAGCGGCTCGCCGAGGAGCTGGGCGCCGATCCGTCGGCCGAGCTCTCCGCGCTGCACACCGCGTTGCTCCGCGGCGAGCTGGGCCGGCGAACGGAGAACCACAGGACGAACCTGCGCGCCGAGCTGACGAGTTTCGTCGGCAAGGATGACGACGTCTCCGCGGTCGCCGAACTGGCCGTCAAGCACCGGCTGGTGACCTTGACGGGGGCGGGCGGCTCGGGCAAGACCCGGCTGGCCACGGAGACCGCGCGAACGATGCTCGCCGAGCTGCCGGATGGGGCGTGGCTGGTCGAACTGGCCTCGGTGGGGGCAAGCGGTGAGCTGGCTCAGGCCGTTCTCACCGCGATCGGCCTGCGTGACCAGGCATTGCTCGGTGGCGCGCGGGCCGGGGACCCGATGGATCGGCTCATCACCGCGGTCCGGGAGCGCACGATCCTGCTGATCCTGGACAACTGCGAGCACGTGATCGAGGCGGCCGCGGCCTTCGCGGATCGGCTCCTGGGAGAGTGCCGCAGGCTGCGGATCCTGGCCACGAGCAGGGAACCGCTCGGTATCTTCGGGGAAGTCCTGTGGGGGGTCGAGCCACTCGCGCTGCCCGCCGAGGGAGCCGACCCCTCCGAGGTCGCGTCCTCGTCCGCGGTGCGGCTGCTGCGGGACCGCGCGGGTCTGGTGCGCAAGGACATCGGCTCCGACGCGCACACCTTGGCGACCATGGCGCGGATCTGCCGGGCGCTCGACGGGATGCCGCTGGCGATCGAGCTGGCCGCGGCACGGCTGCGCACCATGTCCGTCGATCAGCTGGCACGCGGGCTCGATGACCGTTTCCGTCTGTTGACCGGCGGCAGCCGTACGGCGCTTTCCCGGCACAAGACGCTGCGCGCGGTCGTGGACTACAGCTGGGACCTGTTGACCGAGGCCGAACGTGGCGTGCTGCGGCGGCTGTCGGTGTTCTCCGGCGGGGCGAGCCTGGAGGCGGCCGAACGGGTGTGCGGGGGCGAGGCGTTCGCCGGGGAGCAGGTGTTCGACGTGCTCACCGCGTTGATGGAGAAGTCGCTGCTGCTCGCCGACGGCGAGGACACGCCGCGCTACCGGATGCTCAACACCATCAGGGAGTACGCGGCGCACCGGCTCGCCGAAGCCGGGGAGTCCGAGCAGGCGCGCCGGGCGCACCTTGCGTACTTCACCGAGCTGGCCGAGACGGCCGATCCGCACCTGCGTCGGGCCGAGCAACTGGAATGGCTAGCCACGCTCGAGCCCGAGCACGACAACATCAGCGCGGCCCTGCGCGGGGCGATCGCCGAGGGATGGGCCGAGGAGGCGACGCGGCTGGTCGGGGCCGCGGGCTGGTACTACTTCAGCAGGCACAGGGTCGAGGGCGCCGAGTTGAGCATCGCGGCGGTCTCGCTGCCCGGTGAGGTGCCCGATGAGGTGCGGGCGTTGGCGTGCCTGCTCGTGACCATCTTCGTGAGCTCCGGGGTCGGCGGCGATCAGTATCAGGCGCGGGAGTGGATCCAGGAGGCGTACCGGTTGTCCCAGCGCAGCGGGTATCACCACCCGCTGCTCGGGTTCGTCGGGCTGCTGGAGCGGATTCTGGAGGGTCCGACGGACTTCCTGCCCGCGTTGGAGCCGCTCATCACCGATGATGATCCATGGGTGCGCGCGCAGGCCAGGCTCACTCGTGGCCGGTTCCGGCTCACGCTCGGCGGCGACGAGACCGACGTGGACGTCGACGCCAAGATCGCCCTTGCCGAGTTCCGCACGCTGGGTGACCGGTGGGGGATCTCGTTGGCGCTGACCTTCCTGGCCGAACGGCTCGCCATGCGCGGCGAGTTCACGCGCGCGTGTGAGCACTACGAAGAGGCGGCCGTGGCGCTGACCGAGATAGGCGCGACCGAGGACGTGATCGGCCTGCGGGCGCGGCAGGCTCAGCTGTACTGGCTGCTCGGCGATGAGCGATCCAGCACGTCCGCCATGGCAGAAGCGCAGCGGTGCGCGGGCGGGATCGCGTGGCCGGACGCGCTTGCCGAGCTGGCGCTGTCGAAGGCGGTGCTGGCGCGCTGGCGCGGCGAGCAGGAACAGGCACACGAGCACCTGGCCACGGTGCGGGCGGTGCTGGGCGACTCGGACAGGGTCGGCTCCATCTTCGCCAAGACCATGGACCTGTACGGCTACCTCACCGAGGATCTCGAGACGGCCCGCGCGCACCGGACCGAGGCGTTCCGCACGACTGTGGAGCATGCGTATCTACCGGCGGTCGCCGAGCTGTTGATCGGGATCGCGGATCTCGCGCTGCGCCAGGGACAGTACGAGCAGGCCGCGCGACTGCTCGGGGCGAGCGACAGCGTGCGCGGCACGCCGGATCGTTCGCTGCCGGACGCTTCCAGGATCGCCGCGGACACGCGGAATCGCCTCGGCGAAACCCTGTTCGCCGAGGCGACCCATGACGGTGCGCGGAGGGACTGGCGCGAGCTGGCCGAGATCACGCTCGCTTCGTGAACGATGCGCGCGCCCAGAAGCAGCCGATCGCCACTGACACGAACACCGCGCCTACCGCTCAGCGGCGAGGTCCCGTCAGTAGTCCGGCATGATGCCGATCAAGGTGGGATCGGCGTCATCGCCGGGCAGCTCCAGGCCGGTGACGATCTGGGCGAGCTCGGCGGCCTTGACCAGGTCGCTCTCCGTCTCCATGCCCAGTTCGCGCATGCGCGGCAGCAGGCGGTCAGGGTCGCTGCCGGCGCGGCTGTCCGGCTGGTCGGGCTCGAACGCGGTGACGACCACGCCGCCCTCGGCATACACGAACTGCTGATCCAGATTGACGTTGTAGAACACCGTGGCCGCCACGGTGTCTTTGGACAGCCGGGCGATCACCTCGTCCAGGGTCGCGGCGTAGCCGTTCGGCTCGGCCAGAACGACTCCGCCATCGACTTCGAAGGCGGCGATCTCACCCTCCTCCCCTTCGGCCTCGGCTTCGGCTTCGGGGCTGATCGTGGCGCCCATGCGGAGGCGCATTCGCCCACTCGTGGCGGCCGGAGCGCGCCGCCTTGGGGGCCGAAAAGCCGTTGCGGGAGAAGGCTGGGACGCGGAACGCTTCCGGCGTGGATATGCACGCCAACCAGCTGACGGTGTCACCGGAGACAGTACGCGCCTTGGTGGATGAACAGTTCCCCGAGTGGCGGAGCCTGCCGATCACCGGCATCGCGTCCCACGGGACGGTCAACGCCATCTTTCGCATCGGCGACCACTTCGCGGCTCGGTTCCCTCTGCAGGACGGGCACGTCGACTCGATTCGCGGCTGGCTGGAGTCCGAAGCGGAAGCCGCCCGGGAGCTGGCAGGTCGCACGCGGTTTCCCACGCCCGAGCCCGTCGCGCTCGGTGAGCCCGGCGCGGGATACCCCCTCCCGTGGTCGGTGCAGACCTGGTTGCCCGGCGCCGTGGCCACCGATGAGGACCCGGGCGAATCGGTCGCGTTCGCCCACGACCTGGCCGATCTCATCAATGGCCTGCGCGCGATCGACACGCGTGGCCGCACGTTCGCCGGCCAAGGCCGGGGAGGCGACCTGCAAGCCCATGACGGGTGGATGGAGACCTGTTTCGAGCAGAGCGAACAACTCCTCGACGTCCCCCGGCTTCGCGGACTGTGGAAGGACTTTCGGAGTCTGCCGCGCAAGGACGCCGACGTGATGACCCACAGTGATCTCATTCCGGGCAACGTGCTCGTGTCCGCCGGCCGGCTGGCCGGGGTTCTCGACGTCGGCGGCTTCGGGCCGGCCGACCCCGCTCTGGATCTTGTGAGTGCCTGGCATCTGCTTGAGGCCGGGCCGCGGCAGGTGCTCCGCCTGGACCTCGGGTGCGACGACCTGGAATGGGAGCGAGGCAAAGCGTGGGCCTTCCAGCAGGCGATGGGCGTCGTCTGGTACTACCTCGAGACCAACCCGCCCATGAGCCGGATGGGCCGACGCACTCTGGACCGCATCCTGAGCTCCGGATCCCGCTGGACCGCGGGATAGTCCGTCGTCATGAAACTTTCACCGGACCTCGGCGGTCCGAAATCCAGGAATGCTCCTTTCATACCTGGCCACATCCCCGTTTCTGCTGGGTGACCGAAAACGCCGGAAAAGCCCACTGATACGAAACAACCCCGCCGACGAATATCGCACTGCGCGTTCCAGAAGAGACGGACGTCACGGGGAGAATTCGACATGGGGGACCTCTTCGGCATGCTCAAACGCAGGGCCGACGACAACGCGAGGAGAGTGGTGGACGCCTGCGCCGGCGAGATCGCCGGTTTCCAGGCGATCGAGTCGGGATCGCGGGCGTCGATGATGGAGTTCGCGGTCGTCGTACGGCGTCGGACGGCCGAGCTGGCCGCCTCCGGCGAGCCGCTGCTGGAAAGCGACCTGGCCTTCATCGAGTCGGTCGGCGAGCAGCGCGGCGCACAGGGCGTGGCACCGGGCTGTCAGCGCGGCGCGCTCGCGCTGCATGCCGCCTTCACGCTGCGCGAGATCTCCGAGGCGGCCGGGCCCGGCGATCTGACCGACACGATGCGCATGATCGACTGGCTGGCCGAGCAGGGCACGGCGGCGCAGGCGGTCTACACCCGCGGCTATTTCCGGGGGTACGAGCGGTTCCTGCCGACGGCCTCACGCGTCCACCTGCTGGCCACCATGGTGCTGCACGACGACCCGATGGTCGGCGAGCTGGCCGGGAGCCTCGGGGTGCCGATGACCGAGCACTATCTGGTCACAGTGGTACGGGTGGCCACGGAGCCGCCGGAGCAGTGCCGGGAGGAGGTCATAGGCACCTTGTTGCAGCGGCACCGGATGCCGTTCGGGTGGCAGGAACCGGACGAGTTCGTGGCGCTGGTGCCCTACCACGGGACGCGGCCGGAGCACCGGACGGCGGCCGAGGGGTCCGGGCTGGCGCTGGCGCGGGCGGTCGCCGAGGTCGTGGGGCGGCCGTGCTCGGTCGGCACCGCCCACGGGCGCCGCCGCGCGCTGGTCCAGGCGGCCGCGCTGGCGCGGAAGGTCAGCCGGGTGGCGCCGATCGAACGGGTGCCGCGCCGGCCGTACGGGGTGGCCGACGTGTTCGCGGAGCTGGGAGCGGTGGAGACGCCGCAGGTGGACCAGTGGTTGCGGGAGACGGCGCGGCGGCTCGGCGACGGGCCCGACCTGGTGCCCACGCTGGACGCCTACTACCGCAACGACATGAACCGGCTGCGTACGGCCGAGTCGCTGCACATCCACCCGCGCACGCTCGACTATCGGCTGCGGCGGGTGCGGGAGCTGGTGGGGATCGAGCCGGGCTCCACGCACGGCGTCCGGGTGCTGAGCACCACCGTCACCCGGCTGCTGGCCGGCGCGTGGAACGAGCACGGCTTTGTCTGACCGCCATTTTGACATTAGTGATGAACGCCTGCCCGGCGCCATGGCGGAGATTCTCCCGAAGTGACGATGACCGGCGCTCCTGGCTTGGCGAAAGTATCACTGGTAAGGCTCGGCCGGGCCGAAAGGGAAATCCAGCGAAAGGTTCGATCACATGGCAGTACATGCGAGAAGAATGCTCGTCGGCGTGCTGGCCGCGATCACGGCGCTGCTGTTCTCTGTCGCGCTTCACACGGGTTCGGCCGCCGCGGCGCCCGAACGAGGGTTCACCGACCAGTCGACCACGACGCTCAAGGACGCCCAGGGCAAGGACGGCGGGGCCGCGCTGACCGCCACCTACTCATGTTCCCGGAGCGTCCCGATCCCGGCGTACTACATCGACATCGACTGCTCGGTGTTCACCGGGGCGATCAGGATCCTGGTGACCTGCTCCGACGGTTACCAGTTCGCCAGCCCGATCATCTTCGCCGGGAACCGGTTCACCGGACGCGGCACGTGCGGGCCGCCGTGGACCGTACGCTCCGCCAACGCCGAAACGGTGTTCTGACCGGTCCATCCGTTCCCCGAGCCACCCGGGACCACCGGGTGGCTCTCTCATACGTAAAAGCTGAGGGCCCGGCAGGCGGCGCGGCGTGCCGGGCGCTCGGTGATCGGAGTCGCTCAGGCCACCAGGTGCTGCTCGGCCAGTTCGGTGAGCGTCACGGTGCACAGGCCGCCGCGCTCCGCCTTGACGTCGGTCACCTTGAGCTGCGTTCCCGGCGCCAGGATGAACTCCTCCTCGCCGGTGAACGCGGAGAAGCTGCGAATGCCGACGGCCCGGGCGGGGTGCACCTCGAAGAGGGTGCGCTTGCCGCGGCGGCCGAGGAACGCCTGGGCCACGCCGAGTTCCGACGTGCACGAGGACACGCCCCACCACGTCACGGTCCGGCCGAGCGGGTACTGCGCCCGCAGGTCCAGCGACACACCGCGCCACAGCGGTTCCTTGCGGGCCGGGAGGCGCGACACGGCCGAGAACAGGAGCCGCAGGTAAGGGAGGTACGGAACGATGCGGGTCCGGTCCGGATTGCGCAGGGTGGCGTTGATCTGCCGGTAGAACGCCGACTCGCAGGTGTAGAGGTAGAGGGCCGCGATCTCGTCGGCCGACAGGCCATCCACAGCACCGGCCGACTGCTTCTCGCCGAACCGGTACGACTGCTCCGTGTGCCAGTCGAGCCCCGACAGCAGCTTGGCCACCGGGGAGACGGCCTCGCGGAAGTCCATGAGCGGGGTGTCGAACACGCCGGTGATCGCCGGCAGTTCCAGGCCCTCGTCCTTGACGCTGGCGAGCCGTTCCAGGTAGAGCTTGTGCAGCTCCATCGTGGACGCGATGAACGCCCCCATCCGGTCGGCGGTGTCCGCGTCCGCCCCGCCCCCTTGCGCGGCGAGCTTGTTCCACCCCTTGCTGGGCAGCCAGTCGATCTCGTCGGCGCCGAGCGCCGCGAGTGCCGCGTTCACGTCGGCGAAGTGGTTCCCGTCGCAGAAGATGTCGCCCTGTGCCGCGGGGTTGGGGTGGTCGATGTGCCGGACCTCGACCTCGGGGTACTTCTTCTGGAGCCGGAGTACGACCTCCTTCAGGCTGCGCGCGTGCGCCCCCCACCACGCGAACACCACGCCCCGGTCCGCCTCGTCGGCGTTCTGCTTGGCCCTGAGGATCTCCTCGACGAGCTTCTCGACGACCGGCCGCCAGAACGCGGTGTGCTGGTCGGTGCCCATGGCCCCGTCGCCGCTGGCGGTGAGCGCCGCGTTCAGCAGCAGCACGCCCTGCGTGAGCATCGCCTGGAACCACTCGGGCGGCTGCACGGTGTCATGCTGCTTCAGCAGCGCGCGGATGTTGGCGATCGGCGTCTTCTTGGGGATCCCGTGCTTCCACATCGCCGCCGCCTTGATGATGCAGCGGATGGTGATGACCTTGCCGAACTGGCTGTCGGCCCAGTCGTGGAAGGTGTTGTCGAACATCGCGATGCCGGTGGCGCTCTCGGCCCGCGGGTACGGGTTCTGGCCGAAGACGACGACCTTCCACTTGTGCGGCGGGTTGGGCTTGAGCGCCTGGAAGGTCAGTTCGCGGACGGGTACGACCTGGGGGCTGCGGTTCGGGCCGATGAAGGTGGCGGCGGCCGGTTGTGCCTCGATGACCGGCTTCAGGAGCGGTAGCCACGGCTCGCCGCCGCCCTTGAAGAGGTCGGCCAAGGCCAGCGGGTCATCCGGACTGTTCGCGTCATCCGGTCCGGGCGACGTGGGGTTGGCGTCAGGTGACGAGGGGGTGTTGGCGTCGCGCATCGATGGGCTCCCGGGTCGGCGAGGCGTGCCGGTGGCGGCACAGGGGACTGAGGTGGAGGCATTGTGCCGCGTGAAGATCCCGAATGTGATGCGTTCGCATACGCGGAGATCATTCACACATCCCAGGCAAGATCCGGTTTTGTCGTTGTGGAGCTGTATGTTCGTGTCCGCTGGAAACGTCCATCCCCCTCGCCTGGAGTGAGCCATGACCGTCGATCCCGTGCAGCCGCCGCTCAAGGTGGTCCTGGTGGACGTCAACGCGAAGGTGGTGCAAGAGTGGCTGGCCGCGTTCGCCGACACTCCTGAGGTCGAGATCCACAAGGGCTCGATCGTCTCCGAGCAGGCCGACGCCTGGGTCAGCCCGACCAACTCCCGCGGGCGGATGGACGGCGGGGTGGACGCGGTCATCAAGCGGCATCTCGGGGCCGGGATCCAGCTACGCGTCCAGCGGGCGATCCGCGACCGGTTCGACGGGTCGCTGCCGGTGGGCAGTGCCGTGTGCGTGCCGTCCGGGGCGACCAACCCGAAATTCCTGATCTCGACGCCGACGATGGTGCAGTCGGCGCAGGACGTGAGCGAGACGCTGAACGTGGCCATGGCGTGCGCCGCCGCGTTCCAGGCCATCCACATGCAGAACGAGAAGGAGCCGGGCAGCATCACGTCGGTCGCGCTGGTCGGCATGGGCGCGGCGACGGGCCAGGTGCCGCCGAAGGTGTGCGCCAACCTGATGTGGACCGGCTACACGCTGTTCAACGACTACCGCTTCGAGGACTACGACGACCTGCGCAGGACGATCCGCGAGCAGCTCGACGACATCGACAGCCGCCCCGAGGAGCGGGTCCGGATCAAGCCGCCCACCGACAGCCCCCGCGGCTGACGCTGCGGCGAGGTCACTCCCAGACCGCGGACTCCGGGTCGACGCCGTGCGCCTTCGCGTTCGCGAAGATCACGTCGCGCAGCCAGGCGGCCAGACCCGGTGCGACCGCCTCGAAGTGCTCCGCGAACCCGGGATCGGCGGCGTACATCCGCCCTATGCACGCCTGCATCGAGTGCGTGCAGTCGAAGTACGTCGAGATCAGCGCGCGGTGGCGCTCGGCCAGGGCGTCGGCGTCGCCGGAGCCGGGCACGACGCCGGCGCGCATCGCGCCGGCGAGGTCGGCGTTCAGAGCTTCGGTCGTGGCCGCGATGCCCTTCCAGTCCTCCGGTGTCATCGCGGCGGCCCGCTCGGCGTACTGTGCCCACTGCACGGTGTCACCCCAGCGGTCCTCCGCCTCCTCGACCCAGGCGGGCTGCCAGTCGTCGCCGAAGATCTCCACCTGCTGCTCCGGGGTCAACCGGATCCCCTTCTTCGACGCCTCCAGCATGCGGTCGACCGCGCTGACCATCTTCTGCAGCCGGGTGATGCGCTCCACGAGCTCTGACCGCTGCCGGCGCAGGTGGTCGCGCGCGTCGACGTCCGGGTCGTCGAGGACCCGGCCGATCTCGGCGAGCGGGAATCCCAGCTCCCGGTAGACGAGGACTCGGTGGATCCGGGCGACGTCGTCGTCGGAGTAAACCCGGTATCCGGCCCAGGTGCGCCCGCTCGGGCGTACGAGGCCGATCGTGTCCCAATGGTGCAGCGTCTTCACGCTGACCCCGACGAGCGCGGCCGCCCGGCCAACGGTGAGGATGGCCATCAGCTCAGTATCGCTCACCCCGCCTGGGCCTCGGTGCGCGCCGGCACCGGATCAGGGCCGGCGCCGTGCCGCGGGCAGGAGCGCCGGGCTGACCCATCCGTTGTCGGCGGGGTTGATGGTCACCCCGGGCGCCACGATCTCATCGATGCGGTCCAGTACGTCGTCGGGCAGCTCGATGTCGGCGGCCGGCAACTGGGATTCGAGGTGCTCCATCGTCCGAGGGCCGATGATCGCCGAGGTGATGGCGGGGTGGCGCAGGACGAACGCGATCGCCAGCTCCACCAGCGTCGTCCCCGCCTTGTCGGCCAGCTCGGCGAGCTGTTCGGCGGCCTGCAGCTTGCGCTGGTTCTCCGGCAGCGACAGGTCGAACCGGTTGGCCAGGCGCCGGCGAGCCGCGGAGAACGGCGCCTCCGCGTCCGCGCCCGCGCGGTAGCGGCCGGTCAGCCAGCCGCCGGCCAGCGGGCTGTACGAAAGCACGCCCATGCCGTAGCGCGCGAGCGTCGGCAGCGTGTCGGCCTCGATCCCACGGGTGAGGATCGAGTACGGCGGCTGCTCGCACACGAACCGCTCACGGCCGCGCTCGCGTGCGGTCCACTGGGCCTCCACGATCGCCGAGACCGGCCAGGTCGAGTGGCCGACGTAGCGGACCTTGCCGGCCCGGACCAGGTCGGTGAGCGCGCCGAGGGTCTCGTCGATGTCCGTCTCGGTGTCGTACCGGTGGATCTGGTACAGGTCGATCCAGTCGGTGCCCAGCCGCCGCAGCGAGTTCTCGACCTCGCGGACGATCCAGCGGCGGGAGTTGCCGCGCTGGTTGGGGTCCTCCCCCATGGGCATGTGGGCCTTGCTCGCGAGCACGACGTCGTCGCGCCGGCCGCCGGCGAGGGCCTTGCCCACGATGATCTCGGACTCGCCGTCGGAGTAGATGTCGGCGGTGTCGATGAAGTTGATCCCGGCATCCAGGGCACGGTGGATGATCCGGATGCTCTCGTCGTGATCCTTGGTGCCCCAGTCGCCGAACATCATGGCCCCGAGGCACAGCTTGCTGACCGAGACGCCGGTGCGTCCCAGACGTCGGTACTCCATGAATGGCTCCTCTCCGGTCGTCGACACTCACTGTGCCGTCGCCGGACGCCGCATGGGAGGGCGAGCTGTTCCGGGGTGTGACAGGGCCCCCATTACGTCACATGCTGCAGGTAGGTGAGGACCGCCATCACCCGGCGGTTGTGGTCGTCGTCCGGCGGGAGGCCCAGCTTGGCGAAGATGTTGTTCGTGTGCTTGCCGACCGCCTTGTCCGTGACCTGGAAACGGGCGGCGATCGCGAGGTTGGACAGGCCCTCCGCCATCAGCGCCAGCACCTCCCGCTCCCGCGGCGTGAGCCCGCCCAGCGGCTCGTCCCGGCTGCGGCGGGTCAGCAGCTGCGAGACCACCTCGGGGTCCATGACGGTGCCGCCCGCGGCGACCTGGCGTACCGCGTCCACGAACCGGTCGACGTCGCCAATCCGGTCCTTGAGCAGGTAGCCCACGCCGCCGGACCGGTCGGAGAGCAGCTCGCGGGCGTACAGCTGCTCCACGTACTGGGAGAGGATCAGCACCGGCAGCCCCGGCACCAGACGGCGAGCCTCCAGCGCGGTGCGCAGCCCCTCGTCGGAGTAGCCGGGCGGCAGCCGTACGTCGACCACGGCCACGTCCGGGCGGCCGCGGGTCAGCGCGTCCAGCAGCATCGGGCCGTTGTCGACCGCCGCGGCCACCTCGAAGCCGCTCGCCGTCAGCAGGCGGATCAGGCCGTCGCGGAGGAGGGCGAGGTCTTCGGCTATGACAACGCGCACGGGAGCTCCATGGTGAGTTCGGTCGGGCCGCCGGACGGGCTGCGCAGGACGAGCCGGCCGTCGAAGGCGGACAGGCGTCTGTCGATGCCGCGCAGGCCGGTGCCGGCGGCCCGGTCGGCCCCGCCGCGCCCGTCGTCGCGTACCGCCACGCGGAGCAGGCCGCCCGTGTGGGACACCCGCAGCCACGCACGGGACGCGCCGCTGTGCTTGGCCACGTTGGTCAGCGCCTCGGCGGTGGCGAAGTAGACCGCGGACTCGACCGGCGCCTCCAGGCGGCCCGGCAGGTCGATCTCGACCTCGACCGGCACCGGGCACAGCAGCGCGGCGGCCTCGACCGCGCCGGCCAGGCCGCGGTCGGCCAGCACCGGAGGGTGGACGCCGCGCACCAGGTCGCGCAGGTCGGTCAGGGCCTGGCCGGCGACCTCCCGGGCCTCGTCGATCATCATCCGGACCTGGGCCGGATCGCGGAGGTCGCGGGCCAGCCCCAGGTTCATCCGGATCGCGATCAGCTTGGCCTGCGCGCCGTCGTGCAGGTCGCGTTCGATCCGGCGCAGCTCGGCCGCCTGCGCGTCGACCACCACGGCCCGCGACTCGGTCAGCTGCCTGATCCGCGCGGCCGGGGTCGCCTCCGGGAGGAGCAGCAGCGCCGACAGCCGCGCCTGTCCGGTTGTGAGCAGGGGAAGGGACATCACGATGACGACCGCGATGGCCGCGATGGAGACGCTGAGGGAGAACGTGTTCAGCGTGCTCGTCTCGATCCCGCGTACCCGGAAGAACATGTAGTCGAAGGCGGCCAGCAGCCCCCAGACGACGAGCGCGGGGACCGGCCACGTGACGGCGTGCACGCCCAGCCAGGCCAGCTCCCGCCAGGTACTGACCTCGTGCGGAGCGGGCCGCGGACCCGGGTCGAGCATGCGTACCGCCCAGGCCCGCTGCACCCCGGCCAGGGACCGGACGAGCGCGAGCGCGCGGCGCAGCAACGGCACGCCGAGCCCGGCCACCGGGACCAGCACGACACTCACCAGCAGCATGCCGATCAGCGCCGGCGCGGCCACGCCCGTGGCGGCGTTCAGCAACAGCCCGCCACCGGCGGCGAACGCTCGGCGGATCCCGGTCACGCCTGCAGTCTGCCCGACGCGCGGCGCGCAGGCGGTAGGCCCAGACCTACCTCCGTAGGTGGGCGCACCCCCATCGAGATCCGCCCGCCGGACCGGCAGGCTGGCGGCCGTCAGCCGGACGACCGGGAGGAGACCATGATCGAAGTGAGCGGACTGACCATGAGATACGGGGACAAGGTCGCCGTCGACGACCTGACGTTCACCGTGAAACCGGGGCTGGTGACCGGCTTCCTCGGCCCGAACGGCGCGGGCAAGTCCACCACCATGCGCGCCGTCCTCGGCCTGGAGGTCCCCACCGCCGGCAAGGCGCTGGTGAACGGCCACCCGTACGCGTCGCTGCGCCGGCCCATGCGCTCGATGGGGGCGCTGCTCGACGCCGGGGCGGTGCACGGGGGCCGCAGCGCGTACGCGCACCTCGCCTGCCTGGCCCGCAGCAACGGCATCGGCCGCCGCCGGGTGACCGCCGTCCTCGACCAGGTCGGCCTGAACGCCGTCGCCGGCAAGCGGATCAGCGGCTTCTCGCTCGGCATGCGGCAGCGCCTGGGGATCGGCGCGGCGCTCCTCGGGGACCCGGGGGTGCTGATGCTCGACGAGCCGCTGAACGGGCTGGACCCGGAGGGCATCCGCTGGCTCCGCGACCTGCTGCGCTCCCTGGCGGCCGAGGGCCGCACCGTGCTGCTGTCCAGCCACCTGATGAACGAGATGGCGCTCACCGCCGACCACGTCGTCGTCATCGGGCGGGGCCGGCTGATCGCCGACACCGACATGGAGGCCCTGGCCGGGCACTTCCAGCGCGACGTGCTGGTGCGTACGCCGCACCCGGAGCGGCTCGCCGGCGTCCTGCGCGCGCACGGGGCGGCGGTGACCTTCGAGGACGACGGCGCCCTGTCGGTGCACGACCTGGACGCGGCCCGGATCGGCGTGCTCGCGCTCTCCGAGGGGATCGCGCTCGCGGAGCTGTCGCCGCGTGGCGCGTCCCTGGAGGAGGCGTTCGTACGGCTCACCGAGGACAGCGCCGAGTACAAGGCGGGCGGCCGATGATCGACGTGATCGCTTCGGAGTGGCAGAAGCTCCGGTCGCTCCGCTCGAACCTCTACCTGCTGGCCTGCTCGGTGGCGGCCGTGCTGGCGTGCGCCGCGGTGGCGTTCATGATCGGGCGCGGGTTCGACAACCTGTCGCTCTATGAGCGGATGGCCTTTCCCGGCAATGGGGACGGCCTCGGCAACGGGCTCGCGGTCGCCTACTTCGTGTTCGCGGCGCTGGGCGCGCTCGCGATCACCTCGGAGTACAGCACCGGGATGATTCAGACGAGCCTGGTGGCCGTGCCGCGCCGGCAGGCGCTGCTGCTGGCCAAGGTTCCGGGACTGGCCGTGGTCGCGCTGGTGGCGGGGCAGGTCCTGGCGTTCGGCATGCACGCGGCGGCCATGGCGGTGCTCGGCGACCGGGCCGGGCAGCTGCTCCGCGACGGGCAGACGCTGGGCACGTCGCTGTCGGAGCCGGGCGTGCTCGCCTCGGTGGTGCTCGCCGGGTTGTCGATGGCCGCGGTCGCGCTGATCGGACTCGGCGTCGGGGCCGCCGTCCGCTCTACCCCCGGCGCCCTGGTCGCGCTGATCGTGATCATCGTGGTGCTGCCGGTGGTGGCCAGGACGCTGCCCATGCCGCTGCGCGCCCAGGCCGCCTCGTTCATGATCGAGAACCTGCCGCTCCAGATCGCGGGGGTCGGCGGCGGGATCCTGCCGCCTGCCGCGGCGGCGGGACTGCTGGTCGCGTACGTGGTCGCCGCGCTGACGGCGGGCGCGGTGACGATCGCGTTGAAGGGGCGCAGGATCAAGGCGCTGGTGGTGGGAACGGCCGCCGCCGTCCTGGTGTCGGCGGTGCCCGCCGCCGCGGCCGGTTCGCCGGGCTCCGGCCCGTCGTCACTGGCCTGGGCGGCCTGTAAGGACGCCTCCAAGGACATGCGGTGCGCCTCGATCGAGGTGCCGGTGGACTGGGCCAGGCCGTCCGGGCGGAAGATCCGGCTGACCGTCGGCATGCTGCCCGCGACCGGCGCCGAACGCCGGATCGGCACGGTGTTCGCGATCCCCGGCGGCCCCGGCGGCTCGGGCGTCAAGGACCTGAGCACTGCGGCGGGCAGCTTCGCCGAGCTGCGGAACCGTTTCGACGTGGTCAGCGTCGAGCCCCGCAACACCATCGACAAGGGCGTGCTGCCGTACGACTGCCTCGCCTCCGGCCCGTGGATCACCTGGCCCGAGACCCGCGCCGAGTACGCCGAGCTGGGCAGGCGCAACCGGGCGGCGGCTGAGCGATGCCGCGCCGCCGATCCAGAGCTCTTCGACCACATGGATTCGGCCTCCGTGGCGCGGGACATGGAGGCGATCCGCGTCGCGCTGGGAGAGGAGAAGCTGAGCTTCATCGCCAACTCCTACGGCGGCGTCCCCGCGATCGCCTACTCCCGGCTGTTCCCCGGCCGGGTGCGCGCGATGGTGTTCGACGGCCCGGCGAACCCCTATGAGGACCGCGCGCAGGGCAGGCTCCCACATGAGGAATCCTTCGCCCGCTTCGCGGCCTGGTGCGCGGCGACCACCGCCTGCGCGCTGCATGGCCAGGACGTCGGCGAGGTCTGGCGGGCGCTGGTGGCGCGGGCCGACCGCTCCCCTGTGCCGGTCAGGGGAGAGCGGACCGCCTACAGCGGGTTCGACATCAAGGAGGCCGCCGCCCCCAGCGTCATCTCACCGGGTCCGAAGCCCGAGTACTCCCGGTGGAAGGAGCTCGCCGAAGCGATCAAGCGGGCCGCCGCCGGTGACGCCTCAGGGTTCGCCGACTATGTCCGGCAGAGCACGAAAAGCCTGAAGGTCCCCTCGTACACCGGGGTGAACATGACCCACTGCCTCGACGGCATGGGATTCCGCGACTACGAGGAGTACCAGAAGAGGCGCCGCTTGGGTGAGCGCCTGCTGCCGAACCTCGCCGGGACCGAGCTGTGGCACCCGCTCGCCTGCGTCGGCTGGCCGGCCCCGGTCACCAACCCGCCCGCGCCGCTGCCTGCCGAGGGGTTGCCGCCCTACCTGGGCGTCGGCTCCTGGACGGACTTCGACGGGGCCGCGGACATCGTACGGCGGGTGCCCGGCTCGGCCGCGGTCCGCTACGAGGGGAACGGCCACGGCCTGTACAACAGCGGCGATTCCTGCATCATCGCCCACGTCAACCGCTATCTGACCAGCCTGCGCCTCCCCGCGAGGGGCACCATCTGCCGGCCCCCGGCATGAGCCTCAGAGCAGGCCCAGCTCGCCGAGGGGTTTACGCCAGTAGTCCTCGTCGAGGGACCTGCTCTGGAGGAGGGCCTCGGTGTCGTCGTGGGTGCGGCCGAGGTCGGCGGTGACGTGCAGGATCCGGTTGAAGGCCCTGAACGCCTCGTCGTCACCCGGCTTCATCTGGCAGCGGTGAATGCGCTCGTACCAGTACTTCTGCTCCTCCTCGATCCGCGGCAGGAGCTCGGCGCGGGTGAGGGTGCGTGCTTCCTCGACAGTGAGCCTCTCGAAGCCTGGCATGGCCTCATTGTGCCTGCGCTTCGGCTCTCGGCTGACAATCCCCCGAAACATTAACCGGCTGCATTAGTCTTGCCACCGTGAGTAACAGAGTCCTCCGGCGGATCGGGCGGCGCGGCGCGTCCCTGGCGTTCGTCGGCCTGTTATCTCTGGCCATCGCCGCCTCGCTGGCCTTCGCGCCGGCGAGCCAGCGTGCCACCCCCTCCTATGCCGTGCTGGCCTCCATCGCGCCGCTTGACGTCTGGGCGGTGCTCTGGCTCGCCACCGGCGTGCTGTGCCTGGTGCAGATGTTCCTGCGCTCCGACCGGATGGCCTTCGCCGCCGCCACCGCGCTGGTCCTCCTGTACGGCCTGGTGTTCCTGGCCTCGACGTTCACCGGTGACAATCCGCGAGGCTGGGTCGGGGGTGCGGTGTGGCTGGCGTTCGGCGGCTGGATCACGCTGATCGCGACCTGGCCGGAGGCCGTCACGCTCGACCGGCTCCCGGGCTCCGGCTCGGCGGTGATCGTCGCCAACGCCGCCGGGATCATCCAGTCCTGGAATCCGCAGGCCGCCACCATGTTCGGCTGGAGCACCGACGAGGCGGTCGGGCGGCCGTTGACGATGCTCATGCCGGCGCGTTTCCGCGACAGGCACGACATGGGGCTGACCAAGGTCCGCGTCAACGGCCACTCCGAGCTGGCCGGTCGGATCATTCCGCTGGTCGGCCTACGCCGCGACGGCACGGAGTTCGCCATCGCGCTGACCGTCAACGCCTGGCACAGCGACGACGGGATCACGTACACCGGCGTGATACGCCCAGTGGAAGGAGGCCACGCTGACTGACATCCTCATCCAGGTCGCCGTCGGGATCGTCCCGCTCGGCGTGGCATACCTGGCCTTCCGCTCCGCCACCGACGCCAACAAGAAGACCCAGCAGACCGCCATCCTCCAGGCCGAGCGCCAAGCCGAGTTAGAACGCTCCAAGGTGGACGCCGAGGCCTTCCTCAGAGCGAAGACGATCTACGAGGACGCGCTCAGCCAGATGGAGAAACAGCTGAGCAGGGTGCAGAATCAAGCCTCCCAGCTCAGCACCGACCTGATCGGCGAGCAGAGCACGACCACGGCGATGCGCGACCAGATCGGCCAGCTCCAGGCCCAGATCCGCGCGCTCGAACGCACCGTCGTCGCCCTGCGCGCCCAGCTCATCGCCGCGGGGATGGCTCCCGTGCCCACGTCCGAGGCCACCGGCCCATACTTGCGCAGACGCCTGCTCGGCGAAGGATAGAAGACCGGCCCTCGATGCTGACCGCCGACCATCTCAAGGCCGAACGATCGGGCTCCCCCCGCCCGCCTCCTCCGCCGCCGCCCCTGTTGATCAGAGCCCGTGTGCCTCGGCCAGCAGTTCCGCCGAGCGCAGCCAGACCTTCCTGTCGGCGGCCGAGAAGGCGACGATCAGCTCATCGGCGTCGGCGAGCTTGGCGAACCGGTCGACATACTCCTTGACCTCCGCCGCGTCCCCGACCGCCGAATACTTGGCCATCTGCACGATCTGCTGCCCGGCCGGCGACTCGAGGATCATGTCCGCCTCCTCGGTCGTGAACGTGCGCCCCCGCCCCAGGAACCTGCTCACCCTCAGCCGCTTCGAGGCCAGAAACTCCTCCTGCGCCTCCTCCGACGTGTCCGCCGCGATCACGTTGAGCGCGGCGATGACATGGGGCCGGTCGAGCTGCGCCGACGGCTGGAAGTCACGCCGGTAGAGCGCCACGGCCTCCTCCAGGGCGGCCGGGGCGAAGTGCGAGGCGAACGCGTACGGGAGCCCCAGCGCGGCGGCGAGCTGAGCCCCGAACAGCGAGGACCCGAGGACGTAGAGCGGGACGTTCGTGCCCTTGCCCGGCGTGGCGTCCACGCCCGGGATCCGGGACTCACCCGACAGGTAACCCTGCAGCTCCAGGACGTCCTGCGGGAACGTGTCGGCGGCCGACGGGGTGCGGCGCAGGGCGCGCATGGTCTGCTGGTCGCTGCCCGGCGCGCGGCCGAGGCCCAGGTCGATGCGTCCCGGATGCAGGGTTTCGAGGGTGCCGAACTGCTCGGCGATGGTCAGCGGGGCGTGGTTCGGGAGCATGACGCCGCCCGCCCCGAGGCGGATCGTCCGGGTGTGGGCGGCGACGTGGGCGATGAGCACGCTGGTCGCCGAGGAGGCGATGCTGGCCATGTTGTGGTGCTCGGCGTACCAGATCCGCCGGTAGCCCAGGTCCTCGGCCCGCTGGGCCAGGGCCACGCTGGCGGCGAAGCTGTCCGCCGCCGTCTCGCCCTCGCCGATGATCGCCAGATCAAGGATGGACAGCGGCAGAGTCATGAGTACGCGCCTTTCGCAGAGCGGTTCGACCTGGCTGTGGACAACAGCCGCGAAGGCGCCGTTATTTCACCGATGGGCCCCTGGCGGGCGCAGGGGCCCATCGAGTCTCATGAGGTCGTACAGGTCACCGGTGAAGGGACGCCGTTCTGGCCGTTCCAGTTGGCGACGAAGCCGAACGTGGTGCTCGCTCCGGCCCCGAGGGCGCCGTTCCAGTTGAGGTTCGTCACGGTGACGGTGCCGCTGCCCGAGAGGTTGCCGTTCCAGAGCTGCGTGATCGTCTGCCCGTTCGGGAACGTCCAGCCGACCTTCCAGCCGGCGATGGCGGCCGAGCCCGTGTTCTTCACGGTGACCTCACCCTGGAAGCTGCCCTGCCATTGACTCGTCACCTTGTACGTGGCCGCGCATCCCGCAGGGCCGGTGGTCGGCGTCACGGTGGGGGTGACCGTGGGCGTCACGGTCGGAGTGACGGTCGGGCCGACGGTGGGCGGCGGGGCGGCGACGGCCAGGTCGTAGGCCCGCTGCGGCACGAACTGTCCCGCGCTCGCGATGCACCCGTCCGCCTCGCCGGGCGGCTTGACCCAGAGGTAGGCGGCGACGGCCGAGTCACCCGTGTTCGTGGTGCTCCAGATGCCCGTGGCGCGGCCCGCCGGGTCGCACCACTCGCTGCCCTGCGGCCCGTTGCCGTTGCGGCTGGTGTCGACGACCGCCTTCAGCCTGGACACGCCGGTCGCCGCGATGATGCTCTTCGCGTACGACACCAGGCCCGAGGTGGCGCGGTAGTTGGAGGTGTTGACGGCGATGCCGTCGGCGCTGTTGGCCACGTCCGCGCCGGTCAGCCTGGACGCGGCCTCCGAGGCGGACAGCCAGGCATCGTGTCCGATGTCGAAATAGACCTTGACCTGCGACGACGTCCCCCTGAACTTCTTCCCGGCGTACGCCATGGACGCCTTGACCTCGGCCTGCTGCGAGGCGTTCATGCAGTTCGTCATGATCGCCAGCGCGTCCGGCTCCAGCACGATCGTGGCGGGCCGGCCGCCGAGACCGGCCGCGATCTGGTCGATCCAGGCCCGGTACGACGCGTGGTCCGGCGCGCCGCCCGCGCTCGCGCCGCCGCAGTCGCGGTTCGGCATGTCGTACACGACCATGATCGGGATCTTGCCCGCCGAGGCGGCGGCGCCGACGTACGCGTCGACCTGGCTGCGCACGGTGGCGGGGTTGTACGTGGCGAACCACCGGCCCTGGGGCACGGCGGCGATCCGGTCCCTGATCACCTGGGTGCGGCTGTCGTTGGGGTTCGCGGCGACCCATTTGGCCGCGTTCGTCTGCGGATCCACGTAGAAAGCGGAGTCGGCGGCCGCGGCGGTGGATGAGGACAGGACGATCGCCCCCGCCGCGGCCATGGCGGCCGCCGAGAGGAGCACCGCCAGGACGGGCCTTCTGCGAGACATGAAATTCACTCCGTCCGTCATGTGGGAGCGCTCCCACCAGCTCCCCGGATCGTAGGTAACCGTCAGTGCCCGCTCAAAGACATCCGATCGCTGCCATCCACGTCTTCCCAGGCCAGACCCTTGACAGGGGGTGAAACTTTCAGCGCAGACAGGCCTCGAAGACCGCGGTCAGCCGGTCGACGTCGGCCGGGCTGGGCGCCTCGGGGCCGAGGCGGCGGCGCATGGCGCCGATGCCGAGGAAGACCGCCGTGGCCATGCGGGCCCTGGCGTGGGCGTCCGGGCCGCCCAGTTGCTCCTCGAGCGGGTCGAGCAGCGCCGTGATCAGGCGCTCGCGGGCCACGGCCTGGATATCCGGATCGCCGGCGGAGCGTTCGAGGGTGCGCAGGATCGGGCTCTCCGGCGGGTGCTCCATGCGCTCGGCCGCATATTCCGCCAGGCGGCGCGGCAGGCTCCCGCGGTCGCCGCCGAACAGGTCCCTTATGGTCGGCTCCCCGTCCAGGACTGCGCCGAAGAGGCCGGCCTTGGAGCCGAAGTAGCGGCCGACCAGGGCGATGTTGGCGTCCGCGGCAGCGGCGATCATGCGAACGGTCACGCGCTCGTACCCCTGCTCGCCGAAGAGCGTGCGGGCCGCACGAAGGATCCGCTCGCGAGTGGCCTCGCGGTCGCGGGGCCTGGCCTCAGACAGCTGAGCATCCACACACCGAACTCTACTGAACGCACCCCCACTTGCCGCGCGGCTAGTAAACGGGCGTATACTCAAGTTCGCAAAACTGTAGTAAGGGGATGATGAAGCCTTGGTGGCGCATGCTCAGGCCGCAGCCCCCGCGAGGCGGCAGTACACCCACCGCGAAATCCTCGAGGTCATGTCCGGGCTGATGCTCGCCATGCTCACGTCGATGATCTCGACCTCGGTGGTGGGCACGGCGCTGCCGACGATCGTGGGTGAGCTGGGCGGTCAGGACCAGTACTCATGGGTCGCCTCCGCGACCATGCTGACCATGACGGTGTCCACGCCGTTGTGGGGCAAGCTGTCCGACGTGTTCGGGCGGAAGCTGCTCTTCCAGACCGCGCTCGGGCTGTTCGTCGCGGCCTCGCTGGTGGCCGGTCTGTCGCAGAACATGGGGCAGCTCATCGCGGCGCGGGCCGTACAGGGCCTTGGCGTGGGTGGTCTGTCGGCGCTCGCGCAGGTGATCCTGGGCGACATCGTGTCCCCCCGCGAGCGTGGCCGCTACTCCGGCTACATGGGGGCGGTCTTCGGGATCTCCACGGTCGCGGGGCCGCTGCTCGGCGGGTTCCTGGTGGACACCGACTGGCTCGGCTGGCGCTGGTGCTTCTACGTCGTGGTGCCGTTCGCCCTGGTGTCCTTCATCGTGATCCAGAAGGTGCTGAAGCTGCCGAAGATCAAGCGGAGCACCTCGATCGACATCTGGGGCGCGACGACGATCACGGCCAGCGCGAGCGCGCTCATGCTGCTGCTGACGCTGGGCGGCGTCGAGTTCGAGTGGAACTCGGTCTGGACGTACTTCCTGGCGGCGCTCAGCCTGCTGATGCTGGCCCTGGCGGTGCTGTCGGAGCGGACCGCGCGCAACCCGATCCTGCCGCCGCGGCTGTTCCGCAACCGTACGTTCGTGCTCACCGGCCTCGCCTCGCTGTTCGTCGGCATGGCGATGTTCGGCGCGATGATCTACCTGCCGCAGTACCTGCAGATCGTCAAGGGCCTCAGCCCGACCGAGTCCGGCCTGATGACGCTGCCCATGGTGGTGGCGCTGTTCCTGGCCGGCGTGATCTCCGGGAAGATCGTCACCCAGACCGGCCGGTGGAAGATCTTCCCGGTCCTGGGCCTGCTGGTCGTGGCGGTCGGACTGTTCCTGCTGTCCCGGCTGCACGTGGACTCCAGCGAATGGCTCATCGGCTTCGACGTGGCGGTGCTGGGCACCGGGCTCGGCCTGTCCATGCAGATGCTCATCCTGGCCGCCCAGAACGGC
Source organism: Nonomuraea sp. NPDC051941 (assembly GCF_044593615.1). NCBI lineage: Bacteria > Bacillati > Actinomycetota > Actinomycetes > Streptosporangiales > Streptosporangiaceae > Nonomuraea > Nonomuraea sp. NPDC051941. The sequence goes on along the minus strand of NZ_JBIUCF010000015.1, from coordinate 77,388 downwards.
TCCGAGCTGCGTGACATGGCCTCCACCACGTCCGGCGTGTCGTTCTTCCGCTCGCTGGGCGGCGCCGTCGGCGTGGCGGCCTTCGGCGCGATCCTGACGAACCGCCTGAAGGACGAGATAGCCGACATGCTCAGGGCCGCGCACATCGCGCTGCCCGGCGGCTCGAACGTCAAGCTCGGCAGCCCGAGCGCCATCCAGCAGCTGCCCACGCCGATCAAGAACATCGTGCTGGAGGCGTTCACCAGGGGCCTGGAGACGGTGTTCATGGTGGGCGTGCCCATCGCGCTGCTCGGGTTCGTGGCGACGATCTTCCTCAAGGAGCTGCCGCTGCGCGGCTCCTCGACGCCGGCTGCCCCGGCGCCGACGCCGCTGAGCAAGGACGACCTGGTCCTGGCCGGGCTGCTGCTCGAGCTGATCGCCCAGCGCGTCGAGCGGGCCAACGGCCAACCGTCCGCCCTGCTCACCGCGGTCGCCAGGATGGCGCCACCGGACGACCGCCCGGAACGCGAGCGGGCCCGGTCCGTCGCCAAGAACGTGCTGCGGCCGACCTCGCGAACCCTCATCGCGCAGGCCGCACCCCCGCAGAAAGACCTCGTATCAGGAGGAATCTCACAGTGATTCGCAAGTTCGTGGGCGCCGTCGCGGCCGCCCTGGCCGTCCTGGCCGGGCTGTGGCTGATGATCGCCCCCTTCGCCCTGGGCTCCCAGCCGGAGGACGCCGACTGGACGAACACCACCCAGTCGGAGTTCTTCACCGGCCTCGGCGTGGCCGTCGTGGGGCTCATCGGCGCGATCTGCTTCGTGCTGGCCATCCACGAGGAGCTCGTCGTACGGGGCCTCGTGGCCGTCCGGCAGCGGCAGCCCGAGTCGGAGCCGGAGCCCGTGCCGGTCGCGCCCCAGGCGTCGTCCGCCGAGCTGGCGAGCCTGCTGGCCCCCCTCGTCGAGGCGCTGCGCGAGGACATGAACAACTCGGGTGAGCACCGCCGTAACGGCAAGGCTTCCCTGGTCGGAGTGGAGGACAACCGATGAAGGCCAAGCTGGGCGTCTCCGCCCTCGTCCTGCTGTTCCTCGGTGGCCTGTGGCTGGTCGCCGCGCCGTTCGCGGTCGGCTACCAGGGCAGGGGCGCGGCCTACGTCGACGCGACGGTCAACGATCTGTGGCTCGGGGGTTCGGTCGCCGCGGTCTCGTTCGTGGCCCTGGTGATCTACGCGGCCGACGCCCTGCGCGAGCTGGCCCTCCGCGGCAAGCACGCCGACTCATAACGCGAGACGTGCCGTGTTCGGCGGTGACACAGACCCCGGACGGGAGCCACTGACCGGCAGGCTCCCGGCCGGGCAGTTCGAGATCGGCAAGGACGGTGCCGGCCTGCTCGTGGTGGGCTTCGACGGATCGGGCCCGAGCCGCAACGCGCTCGCGTACGCGGCCGGGCTCGCCCGGCGGGACAACGCGGCGCTGCTCATCGCCTTCGTGGAATCGCTCAACAGCGCCGCGCTGTGGTTCTTCGCCGGGTCGCCGATCATTCCTGACGCGGCGGCCGACCTGACCGAGGATCTGCGGGACGAGCTGAGAGGCGCGGGCGTTCCGTGGCAGTTCGTCAGCATGCGCGGTGACGCGGCGCGCGAGCTGGAGACGCTGGCCAGCTCATATATGGCCGACGCCATCGTGGTGGGACGCTCGCGTTCCTCCTGGCACGGCTCGGTGGCGGTCGGGCTGGCGAAACGAGCTCGCCGTACTGTGCTGATAGTGCCCTGAGCTGGTGGGACGTCGCATATGGTGGCGAGATGAAACGTGCTGCCGCCATGGCGTTCGTGGTGCTCGCGTCCGTTTCGTGCGGGACGAGCAAGCCTGCCGCCACCGGTTCCGTCCCCCAGGAGACCGCTCCCGCTTTCGAGAGCCTCGACTCGCCCACGCCCTCGCCGTCGCCCACCACGGGCGCGCCCGGCTCGACCGCCCCGCCGGCCTTCAGCGCCAAGATCTCGCGGCTCTCCCGCGAGCAGCTCCCGTACTCGTGGCGGCCCGGTTGCCCGGTCCACTACCGCGACCTGCGGCTGGTCACGATGACGTTCTGGGGCTTCGACGACAAGCCGCACACCGGGCAGCTGGTGGTGAACAAGGCGGTCACCGACGACATCGTGACGGTCTTCAAGAAGCTGTACGGCTGGCGCTGGCCGATCGAGCGGATGAAGCTGGTGGACGCGTACAAGGGTGACGACTTCGACTCGATCGAGGCCAACAACACCTCGGCCTTCAATTGCCGCCAAGCGACCGGGTCCACTCATTGGTCCAAGCACGCCTACGGGCAAGCGATAGACGTCAATCCCATCCAGAACCCATATGTCACCGCAAGTGGTAGCACAGCCCACCAAGCATCCAAAAAGTTCACAAAACGCCCCATGAAGGGAAAGGGCGTAATAAATCCCGGCGACAAGGTAGTTAAGGCCTTTGACCAGGTTGGTTGGGAGTGGGGCGGCTACTGGTCAGGAGCCAGGGACCTGCAGCATTTCAGCAAGGGCGGAGGCTGAGAGAATCCCCCATGGCGGCTAAGGACGGGGACGGCTGGATCGAATGCTCCCAAGGCCACAGGCACTGGGGGCTGCACGGCGCCTCGGGGCTGCTCGTCGTCCACCATGACGAGCTCGGCACGCCGTACGTGCTCATGCAGAAACGCTCCTGGTGGAGCCACCACGGCGGCACCTGGGGGCTGCCGGGCGGGGCCCGCGACAGCCACGAGGACGCCGTCGCCTCCGCGCTGCGGGAGGCCCGCGAGGAGGCGGCGCTGGCCGGCGACGGGCTGCGGGTGCAGGGCGTCTACCGCGACGATCACGGCGGGTGGGCGTTCGAGACGGTGATCGCCGCGTCGTCCGAGCTGCTGGCCGCCGCACCCGCCAACGCGGAGAGCAGCGAGATGCGCTGGCTCCCGCTGCCGAAGGTGACCGACCGGAAGCTGCATCCCGGCTTCGCCGCCACCTGGGACGAGATCCAGGGGGAGATCAGGCCGGAGACCCTCGTGCTCGACGTGGCCAACATCGTGGGCGCGCGGGCCGAGCACGGCTGGTGGCGCGACCGGCTCGGCGCGGCGACCCGGCTGCTGGAGGCCGTGTCGCGGCTCAGACTGACGCATCCGGTGCTGGCGCAGTGGTATCCGCGCGTCGTGGCGGTCGTGGAGGGCGCCGCCAGGAGCGCGCCGGAGCTGCCGGGGGTTCAGGTGGTGGCGGCCACCGGGAGCGGCGACGACGCGATCGTCGACGTGGTACGCCTGGCCAAGCCGTGGGAACGGGTGCTCGTCGTCACCGCGGACCGGGGGCTGAAGGAACGCGTGCACGAGCTGGGCGCCGAGACCGTGGGCCCGAAGTGGCTGCTCTCGCAGCTGGCCGACTGACCTGCCCTCAGCGGCTGACCTGCCCTCAGCGTTCCGCGGCGAGCACGGCGTCGAAGGCCGCTTTCAGGCCCGTCACGTCGAGCACGCGCTGAAGCACGCCGTGGACTCCGACCAGGCGTAACCTACCGGCTTGGGCGGTAACCCGGCGCTGGTGCTCCACGAGCACCCACAGGCCGCTGGAGTCGCAGAACTCCAGCGCCTTCGCGTCGATGTCGACCCGCACGAGCCCTTCGGCGAGGAGCTTGCCCAGACACTCCTTGAGCTGCGGCGCGGTGAGCTTGTCCAGATCTCCGTCGAGGCGGACGAGCGCTGCCGATCGGCCGCGCTCCACCTCGACGTTGAGATCCGCCACCTCCTGAACGTACACCCCTGTCACCGCAGCCGCTATCGTGGTTTCCGCACAGGAGGGTTCGCATAGTGGACGAGTGCAGCCGCCTTGAAAGCGGCCAGGTCAGCGATGGCCTCGTGGGTTCGAATCCCACACCCTCCGCTCACTCCCCTCATTCGCGGATGCCCGCGAACCCGTCGCCCACGCAGGCGGCGAGCTGCAGGTAGGCGTCCCTGGTCGGCTCCTGCAGCCGGTCGAGGTCGATCTCCGCGCCCTCCTCCAGATGCGGGTCGTACGGCACCCGGACCACCGCGCGGCACCTGGCGGCGAAGTGGGCCTCCAGCTTCTTGATGTCCACCGCCGACTTCGAGCGCGGCCGCACGCTGCACAGCACCACGGTCGCGTTCTTCACCAGGTCGCCGTAGTGGTGGGCCTCCAGCCAGTCGAGCGTCGCGGAGGCCGCCCTGGCACCGTCCACGGACGGGGAGCTGACCAGCACGATCTGGTCGGCCAGCCCGAGCACGCCGCCCATCGCGGAATGGAGCAGGCCGGTGCCGCAGTCGGTGATGCAGATCGAGTAGAAGTTCTCCAGCACCTGGGAGACGGCCTGGTAGTCGGCGCCGCTGAACGCCTCGGACACCGACGGGTCGCGGTCGGAGGCGAGCACCTCCAGCCGTGAGGGCGCCTGCGACGTGAACGCCCTGATGTCCACGTAGCGCTTGACCTGGTCACGCTCGTTGAGCAGGTCACGCACGGTGGCCGAGGTCTCCAGGACGAGCTTGTCGGACAGGGTGCCGCGGTCGGGGTTGGCGTCCACGGCGATGACCCGGTCGCCGCGGACCTGGGCCAGGGTGGCGCCGAGACCGACCGTGGTCGTGGTCTTGCCCACGCCGCCCTTCAGGCTCAGCACGGCCACGCGGTGGTGGCCGGCGGTGACCGGGGTGCGGGCCCTGCTCACCAGCTGGCGGCGGCGGCGGACCTCCGGGGGTTCGCCCGGCTTGATCCAGCCTCCCGACGCCTTGTAGATCAGGCGGCGCCAGCCCTTGGAGGGGGCGTTACGCCGTCCGCGTAGCAGGGACTCCGGGTCGAGGCTGTCGGCGGTCGGACGGCCGGTGATCGGCGGCCTGGGCGATGCGGTGAACACGGGGATCGGGGCAGGGCGGCGCCGCCGCTCCGCGGGCGGAGGGATCTCGCGCTCCGCGGGACGCCACTCGTGCTGCTCGGTCCGCTGCGGGGGCCCCTCCTGCTGAGCCGGATCCGACCAGGAGGGCCGCTCCTGCGGGGCCGGCTCGGACCGTTCCTGCTGGGCCGGCTCCGACCACGAGGACCGCTCCTGAGGGGCCGAGTCGGACCACGAGGACCGTTCCTGCGGAGTCGGCTCCGACCACGAAGGCCGCTCCTCACGCCGCTCCTCAGGCTCCGCGGGCTCGGCCTTCGGCCACGACGGCTCCGCGTCCTTCGGCCATGACAGCTCGGCGTCCGTCGACCACGACGGCTCCGCGTTCTTCACCCACGGCGGCTCCGTGTGCTCGCCCTTGGGCCACGACGGCTCCGCGGGTTCGTCCTTCGGCCACGCGGGCTCGGCGCGCTCGTCCGCCGGCCGCTCCTGGGGCTCGGCTTCCCGCGTGGCGGCCGGCTCCGCCCACTTGGGCGGCTGGATCGTCGGGAGGGTGTCGAACGGCTCCGACCACTGCGGGCGCTCGGTCTTCGGAGAGGTCTCCTCGGAGGCGGACTCGTCGTCCTTCTCCGCGGCAGGCTCGGCTTCCGCTCGGGCGCTCTCCTTCTCCGGCTCCTCGCGGGGCGGCTCAGGCGCCCGGGCCCACTCGGGCACGGACGACCAGGACGTGTCCTGTGTCTCCTGATCCGATGGCTCCGGCGGCCCCGACGGCTCGGACGGGGTGAACGACAGCGCGTACGTGTCGGTGTCGTCGGGCCGCGGCAGCGGCTTCAACGGAGCGTGGAACGGATCCTCTTCGCGCGGGGCGCTCGGTGGGGCGGCCGGGGGCTCCTTCGTGGCCGCGCTGGCCGTGCCGAGCCACTCCGCGGCCTCCATCTCACCGTCGGGCAGGTCCTCGGCCGCCGCGGCGCCGTACACGGAGTCGACGGCCGCGCGGAACAGCGGCGGCGTCGGCGTGTCGGGCTGCGTGGGGACCATCCGCCACGGGTCCTGGGGGTACGGCGAGGCGACCGACTCGTCGGCAGCCGCGGTCGAGGCGCTCACAGAGACGGGGGCCTCCTCCGTCTCCTTGATCGCGTCGAGCCACGCCAGCTGCTCCTCGAGCGATTCCTCTCGATCGTGTCTTGCCACCGTGTTCCCCCTCGGGTGGGTCTAAAGGGGCAGCAAATACCTTGCAGATTAACGCCATGGGCAACCACACAGCTCGGCAACCCACAACTTCTTTGCCCGGCTACCGTAGTTCGCATGCGAGCCATTGAGATCGCCGAGCCGGGCGGACCAGAGGTACTTCAGTGGCGTGAGGTGCCGGATCCCCGGGTCGAGCGGGGAGAGGTCCTCATCGACGTGACCGCTTCGGCGGTCAATCGGGCCGATGTCCTGCAGCGGCAGGGGTTCTACGCACCTCCGCCCGGCGCGTCGCCGTACCCGGGGCTGGAGGTCTCCGGCGTGGTGGCCGAGGTCGGCGCGGACGTCGAGCAGTTCAAGCCTGGTGACCAGGTGTGCGCGCTGCTCGCGGGCGGCGGTTACGCTGAGCGCGTAGCCGTTCCGTGGGAGCAGGTCATGCCGGTGCCGGACGGCGTGCCGCTGGTGGAGGCCGCCGGGCTGCCGGAGGTGGCGTGCACGGTGTGGTCCAACGTCTTCATGGTCGGGCGGCTGCGTAGGGGCGAGACGCTGCTGGTGCACGGCGGGGCCAGCGGGATCGGCACGTTCGCCGTGCAGCTCGCCAAGGCGCTCGGCTCGCAGGTCGTCGCGACGGTCGGCTCGGCGGCCAAGGGCGAGCGGGTCAGGGAGCTGGGCGCCGACGAGGTCATTAACTACCGCGAGGAAGACTTCGCCGACAAAGTACGCGCGGACGTCATCCTCGACATCATGGGCGCCAAATACCTTGCCGGAAACGTCCGGGCGCTCCGCACCGGCGGCCGGCTGGTGATCATCGGGCTGCAGGGCGGCCTCAAGGGCGAGATCGACCTGGGGACCCTGCTCGCCAAGCGCGCCTCCGTGCACGCGGCCGCGCTCCGCTCACGTCCGGTGGACGAGAAGGGGGCAATCGTCCGTAGTGTTGTGGACAACGTCTGGCCCCTGGTCAGCGCCGGGGCCGTGCGTCCTGTGGTGCACGCGAAACTACCGATGTCCGAGGCCGCCGAAGCCCACCGATTGTTGGATTCGGGGGAGCACGTCGGCAAGATCCTGCTAGTACGGTGAGTGTTATGAATGCTGAGGACAACAACACCCCTCACATCGTGGTGGTGGGCCCTGACTTCCAAGGTCAGGGCGATAGTGGCGAAGAGGATCGATCGGTCACCAACCTGGTCGAGCAGCCCGCCAAGGTGATGCGCATCGGCAGCATGATCCGGCAGCTCCTCGACGAGGTCCGGGCCGCGCCCCTCGACGAGGCCAGCCGCAAGCGGCTGAAGGACATCCACGCGTCCTCGATCAAGGAGCTCGAGGACGGCCTGGCTCCTGAGCTGGTCGACGAGTTGGAGCGGCTGTCCCTTCCGTTCACGGAGGAGAACGGCGCGCCGCCGAGCGAGGCGGAGCTGCGCATCGCGCACGCCCAGTTGGTCGGCTGGCTCGAAGGGTTGTTCCACGGCATCCAGACCACGCTGTTCGCGCAGCAGATGGCCGCGCGTGCCCAGCTGGAGCAGATGCGCAGGGCGCTGCCCGGTGTGCCTCAGGGGGACGACCAGCACCGCCCGCCCGGCGGCTCCGGCCCCTACCTGTAACGGGCGCGAGCGCCTGCTCCGGGCAGCCGCCGGCTATCCGTAGAGCCGCTCGATCACCTGAGCGACGCCGTCGTCGTCGTTGGCCGCGGTCACGTGGTCGACGGCCGCGAGCACGTCCGGATGTGCGTTCGCGACCGCGTACGACGTACCTGCCCAGCCCAGCATGGGCAGGTCGTTCGGCATGTCACCGAACGCGATCACCTCCGAGGGCTTGATCTCGTGCTGTCCGGCGAGCGCCGCCAGCGCCGTGGCCTTCGTCACACCCTGGGCGCTCATCTCGATCAGGCCCCTCCGGCTGGAGTGGGTCGCGGTCACCAGATGCCCCACCAACCCCTCGACGGTGGCCTGCAGCTCGTCCGCGTCCATTCTGGAGTGCAGGGCCAGCAGCTTGGCGCACGGACGCGCCGTTACCGAGTCGACTCGTGCCGTTAGGGCCCCCCTGTCCAGGCCACCCAGGAGGAATTCTGACTCATGCGCAAAACCCGCTTCATACTCGACCGAAAATACGAGATCGGACACGTTCGCTCTTAGCTGATCCACGACTTCCTCGAGTACATCGACCGTGATCAGGTGAGATTCCACTATCTGTTCGGTATGGAGATCGTAGATCAGTGCCCCGTTCGCACAGATTGCGAGCCCACGGTGACGTACGGCACCCGCGACCCCGCCCATCCACCGGGGCGGACGCCCCGTCACGAACACGAGCACAGCACCGGATTCCTCGACTTTGCCGAAGGCTGCCACAGTGCGGGGAGACACGGTTCCGTCAGTACGCAACGCGGTGCCATCGAGGTCGGTGGCCACAAGACGGGGCGCGGGAAGGCTCTGCATAACAGGTTCCAGTTTGCCGGGTGATGCCGCCTGACAGAAATCTTCGTTGGTACGGGAACACCAACGCGCCAGAATGGTGTTAGATGTGATGGCGTTGTATTAGCTGATCCCGTAGTGAAAACCAGCATGACTTTGTCTGAGCCACCCCGGGTGCTTGCTGTACGACACACCGGGACCCACGAGGTGTGGGTCCCATAGATTCACATCCTGAGGGAGAGCTTTTATGGCTCAGGGAACCGTCAAGTGGTTCAACGCCGAGAAGGGCTTCGGCTTCATCGCCCCGGACGGCGGTGCGCCGGACGTGTTCGTGCACTTCTCCGAGATTCAAGGCAGTGGCTACCGCAGCCTTGAAGACGGTCAGCGGGTCGAGTTCGAGATCACGCAGGGCCAGAAGGGGCCGCAGGCCTCCCAGGTCCGCGCCATCTGACCTTGTAGCAGCGAGACAGGCCGGGGTTCGCTTCCAGCGGGCCTCGGTCTTTTGCTTGTTCCGGGTTGGTCACGGCCGCGAACCTTCTGGGCTTCGCGGCCATCCACCCCTACATGAGGTACGCCTGGTTATGTCACCCCGTGACCGTTGCCGGGGTGTTCGTGCTGTTCATCAACGACCACCTGCTCAAGCAGGCCTGGCCCGGGCCGCTCACGGGCAAGCTCAGCGACGTGGCGGGACTGGTCGTCGCCCCCGCGCTGGTGGCCCTGCTCTTCTGGCGGCGGGCCGATCTGGCGGCCACCGTGCTGACCGGGGTGCTCTTCACGCTCGTGAAAACCACGGAGACGGGCGCTGAGCTGGCTTCCCATGCCTGGACCCTTGTGGCGGGCCCATCGCGCGTCCTGGCCGATCCCACGGACCTCCTCGCCCTGCCCGCGCTCGCCCTGGCCTGGTGGGTACGCCGCCGCAGCCTGGAGTCGTACTCCGCGCGCTGGCGCGTGATCGTCACGATGCCGCTGGCCGTACTGGCGGTGACGGCCACATCGGCCGCGCCCGTGCCCCGCGCCAGCTCCGTCAATGTGGACGGGGACTCGATCGTCGTCCACGTGCGGGACGGCCTCACCCAGATCTCCGACGACGGCGGGGTCACCTGGGAGGAGGACGGCGGTGCGCGGGAGAGCAGGCCGCTGCAGAGCGCCGCCTGCGTGCCTCGGCAGCCGACGCGGTGCTACCGGGTGATACCCGACCGGGTGGCCGTCGAGCAGTCCGACGACGGCGGCAAGACCTGGGGCCCCTCATGGGCGCTCACCGCGGACGATCGCGAGCGGCTCGCCCGGCGGTACCCGTCCTGGGCCGGCCGGCACTCGATGGCGCTGGCCGTGCAGGTCCGTCCGGGCGGGCACGTCGTGGTCGTCGCGAACGGCCTGGACGGGATCCTGGTCCGCGACGTGTCCGGCGAGTGGCGGCGCGTCGGCTTGCCCGGCTCGCCGGAACCCACCGGGGTCGACCTGTCGCCGGAGCGCAACGTGGCGATCTTCCTGGCGGTGTGCATGCTGTTCGGCGGCGCCGCAGCGGGGTTGCAGCGCTACCAGCGCGCGTACATCGGATTCGCCGCGGCCGCCAGCCTCGGTCTCTTCACTGCGCTCAGCAGCCCTGATCCGTTCTTCGCCGGCGAGTACGCGGCGGGCCTGATCCTGTTCGGCATGCTCGCGACCCTGGTGGGCGCGGTGGTGTGCCTCGCGCTGGCCGGGGCCGGCCGGGCGCGGCCAGCTCCCGCCGCCGTCGGGGTGCTGGGCGCCCCTCTCGTCTACCTGACCGTCTACACGCCCTTCTACGGCTGGTCAGAGGGCACCCCGGGCCCGTACTGGGTCGCCGTCGCCCTGGCTGTGCTGCTGACCGGCCTGGTCGTGCTCGGGGGCGCCGTCCTCATCAGGAACGACGCCCGCCGCGCTTACTTGGACGGCTCCAGCACGTCGAGGCCCACGTAGGGCCGCAGCGCCTCGGGAACCACCACGGAGCCGTCGGCCTGCTGGTGGTTCTCCAGGATGGCCACGATCCACCGGGTCGTGGCCAGCGTGCCGTTGAGCGTGGCCAGGTGCCGCGGCTTGCCGTCCTTGTCGCGGTAGCGGACGGCGAGCCGGCGGGCCTGGAACTCCGTGCAGTTGGAGGTCGAGGTCAGCTCGCGGTAGCGGCCCTGGGTCGGGATCCACGCCTCGCAGTCGAACTTGCGGGCCGCCGACATGCCGAGGTCCCCCGCCGCCGTGTCGATGATCCGGTACGGAACCTCGATCTTGGCCATCATCTCCTTCTCCCAGGCGAGCAGGCGAAGGTGCTCCTCGTGGGCGTCCTCAGGGCGCACGTACGAGAACATCTCGACCTTGTCGAACTGGTGGACGCGGATGATGCCCCTGGTGTCCTTGCCGTACGAGCCGGCCTCGCGGCGGAAGCACGACGACCAGCCCGCGTAGCGCAGCGGCAGGTCGCCGCCGTCGAGGATCTCCTGGGCGTGGTAGCCGGCCAGCGCGACCTCCGAGGTGCCGACCAGGTAGAGGTCGTCCTCGGGGAGGCGGTAGATCTCCTTGTCGTGGGCCACGTGGAAGCCGGTGCCCTGCATGGTCTCCGGCTTGACGAGCACCGGTGTGATCATCGGGGTGAACCCGGCCTCGATGGCCTGCTGCATGGCCATGTTGAGCAGGCCGAGCTGCAGGCGGGCGCCGACGCCCTTGAGGAAGAAGAACCGCGAGCCGGACACCTTGGCGCCCCGCTCCATGTCGATGGCGCCGAGCGCCTCGCCGAGCTCCAGATGGTCCTTGGGCTCGAAGTCGAACTGGCGCGGCTCGCCATGGGTCTCGAGGACCACGTAGTCGTCCTCGCCGCCCTCGGGCGCGCCCTCCTCGACGATGTTGGGCACCGCCTGGACGAGCTCGTCGAGCTCGCCCGTCAGCTTCTCCGCCTCGGCCTCGGCGGCCTTGACCTGGCTCGCGAGGTCCTTGGCCCGCTGGAGCAGCGCTGCCTTCTCCTCGCCCTGCGCCTTGGAGACCGACTTGCCCATGCTCTTCTGCTCGGCGCGCAGAGACTCGAACGAGGTCAGCGCGGATCGGCGGCGCTCGTCCAGGTCGAGCAGCGTGTCGACGACGGAGTCGTCCTCACCGCGGGCACGCTGCGACGCCCGTAGCCGGTCGGGATCCTCACGAAGGGTACGCAGGTCAATCACAAGCCAAAGGCTACCGGCGCGCGGCAGCAGCCCGCCCCAGTATTACCGCGTACACGCGGACTCGATCGGTCGTCGCCTCAGACCTGACCCGCGCGTACACGCCGACTCGGCCCGCCGTGGCCTCAGACCTGACCCGCGCGGACCCGGGCGAGCCAGCCGCCCGCCTCGGCGAACTCGGGATCCGACGTGCCGCGCTTGATCTGCGGCGCGATGCCGTCGGCGCGCGGGTAGCTGCCGAGGAAACGCACCTCGCCGCAGATGCGGTGGAGCCCGGCGAGGGCCTCCCCGACCCGGGCGTCGGCCACGTGTCCCTCGAAGTCGAAGTGGAAGAAGTAGCGCCCGATGCCGTCACCGGTCGGCCGCGACTCGATGCGCGTCAGGTTGACCCCGCGTACGGAGAACTCCGTCAGCATCTCCAGCAGCGCGCCCGGGTGGTCGTCGGCGAGGAAGACGACCAGCGTGGTGCGGTCGGAGCCGGTCGGCTCGGGCAGCTGACCGGGCCGGGCCACCCGCACGAACCTGGTCACGGTGTCGGACCTGTCGCCGATGTCCGTGGCCAGCTCCACCAGCCCGTAGTGCTCGCCGGCGATGCGGGCGGCGATGGCGGCGTCGTACGGCGAGCCGGGCAGCGAGACCTCCTGGGCCGCCGCCGCGGTCGACGGAGCGGCCACCACGACGGCGTCGGGCAGCTCGCGCGCGATGAAGGCGCGGCACTGGGTGATGGCCGCGGGATGCGTGTAGACCCGCTTGATGTGGGGGATCTCGGTGCCGGGCCGGGCCAGCAGCGAGAACTGCACCGGCAGCAGCAGCTCGGCCGTGATCAGCAACGGCTCGCCCCACGCGAACTCGTCGAGCGTCGTGGTGATCGCGCCCTCGATGGAGTTCTCCAGCGGCACGACGGCGCCGTCGGCCTCGCCGCTGCGGGCGGCGTTGAGCGCGGCGGGCACGTTGGCGCAGGGCAGGCGCTCGGCCGTGGGGTCGAGGAGCCGCAGGGCCTCTTCGGTGAAGGTGCCTTCCGGTCCGAGATAGGCGAGTCTGGGCATGCATCCAGAGTATCCGCAGGTGGGCGCGCCGCGCGCCTCTTTCACCCAGGGAACCGCCCGCCTACGGCGGCCCGGCTGCTCAACGAGCACGATGCCCCGGCCCGCGACATACCGGCCTACAGCGGGCCCGACGCCCGGGACAGGATCATCGGCCCGAGCCCCAGCCTGGCCGCCCGCACCGCCTCCTCCTCTTCGGGCGACAGCGGCTCCCGCCCTTTCCCGCCGATCACGGGCCGCACGTACGTACGGGTCTCGCTGCGCCCGTTGATCGAGGTCAGCACGATGCCGTCACCCAGCCCGTTGATCATCGCCACCGAGAACGACAGCCGCCCGGTCATCTCGGAGAGCGCGTCGTACCGGCAGACGGCCACATCCCTGATGGCCCTGAGATCGCCCATGCCCTCGCTGGTCTGCCGGGCGAGCATCCGCTGGCAGTCCTCCACCGCCGCTCTGGCCTGCCGGAGCGACAGATACCCGACGAACACGCCGCTGACCCCGGCGACGACGCCCACGATGACCCATGTGGTAACGAGCACGGCACAGAGAGTAATGGCTCGATCACGCGATCTGACGCCGTTTCGGCAACCAGGACACCAACAACCACACGAGGACCAGCGCCCCCAGCCCGAACCCGTTCTGAACGATCTTCCCCAGCACCAGGCTGACCCCCGGGATGTCGGCCGCCTTCAACGAGACGCCCCACCAGGGGATCGGCAGCACGTAATAGAGCCACACGCCCGCCGCCACCCGCAGCCTGACCGGATCGCGCCCGTCGCCCACGATCGCGCCGAGCACCACGACCACCCACGCGAGGTGGTGGATCCAGGCGACGGGCGAGAGCAGCACGGCCATGAGCCCGACGAGGGCGACCGCGGTGAGCTGGTCATTCGCCCGGTACGCCGCCCGCGCGCCGCGGAACCCGTACCACCCGACCACGGCCACGATCACCAGCCAGATCGCGGACGTCGCCGTCTCGGGCAGGTAGAGCCGGATCAGCATGCCGCGGATCGACTGGTTGGTGGTGCCCGCGTTCGAGCCGAGGCGGTCGGGATCGAGCAGCGCCGAGAACCAGAACTGCGACGCGTCCCGCGGGATCACCGCGAACGGCAGCAGCGTGAGCACCGCCGTCGTGAACGCCGCCATGAAGAACGTCCGCCACTGCCGCGTGACCAGCAGGTGGATCAGGAAGACGCCCGGCGTGAGCTTCACGGCCGTGGCCAGCCCGATCAGGAACCCCCGCGGCCACCAGGGCCGCTTGACCACGCAGTCGGCCAGGCACAACGCGACCAGCAGAATGTCCACCTGCCCGAACCGCACCTGGTCCCTGATCGGCATCAGGTACGTGCAGGCCACCATGAGCAGCGCGAACGCCCAGGGCACGTACTTCCTGAGCGCCTGCCTGAACGACAGCCACACGGTCACGGCCAGCGCCGCGAATATCCCGGCCGTCCAGACCCACTGGGCCGTCCCCCACGACATCTCGGCCAGCGCCACCGCCAGCATCGCCGCGACGGGCGGATACGTGAACGGCAACAGCTGCGGGGCGGGTGTGACATAGTCGTACACCGGCCGGCCCTCGAGCAGCATCTGGCCCCCGGTACGGTAAACGTCCAGGTCGACCAGCCGCTGGTCATCCGGATTGGTGAGCCACACGACCACCAGGGGCGCCACGGCCGCCGCGACCACGAGCACCACGACCGCCCACGCCCACCACTGCCGCCGTACCACTCGCACCTCGCCACTTGTCACGATGTGGCACGTTACCGTGGCTGTTGTTGATCGAGGGCAAACAATGGGGGTCCGTACATGCCACACGCCACGCCCAATCGGGACGGCGCCCACCCCACCCCCGCTCCAAGCACCACCGGACTGACGCCCACGCGCACAGCCGATGCCACCGCCCCCCGGCCCAGATCAGAACACCCCACCGCGGCACCACATCAAACCCCGGCCACCCACACCGCTACCAGGCCCACGCCCGCGCACGCCTCCGCCAGGTCGGTGCTCCGGCCCGCCTCCAAGGCAAGAGCACCCAAGCGCACCCATGCGAGCAGGCGCACTCTCGGCACCCTCGTCCTCACCCTCGGCCTGGCCACCGCAACCTGCCTCTCGCTGGCCCCATTTCCGGCCTCCGCCGCGACATCCCCCGGCACGTCCGCAAACCCATCCACCACCGCTGCACGGCAGCACCGGCAGTCCGCCCAAGGGCTCGATCAAGCCCACGTAGCCCTCATCGGCGTGCCCGGCCTCGAATGGAGCGACCTCAACCCATCCCGGACCCCCCACCTGTGGTCCCTCCTCAACCAGGGCGCTTCGGCCTCCCTCTCCACGCGAGCCGTACCACCCCCGGACCGCGGCATCACCTGCCCCACAGCGGGCTGGCTGACCATCTCAGCAGGCCAGCGAGCCGGTACGGCAGGCAAGGGCTGCCTCCAACCCCCCACCCCCCAGCTCACCGGGGAAGCGGCCAAGATCCCGGGCTGGCCCGCCCTGAGCGCGTACCAGTCCGAAACCGGGTTCGACGCCCAACTCGGCACGCTGGGCCAGCTGGTAACGGACAACGGAGGCAAGGTCGCCGCCATCGGCCCAGGCGCTGCACTGGCCGGAGCCGACAAGTCCGGAAATATCGCCAAATACGCCCCCACCCTTGACGCCGCCGGCGACCTGACCCCGTACAACCTGATCATCATGGAAGCCGCCGACCTGGCAACCGCCTGGACCGCGCAGCCACTGGACGAGTACGGCGTCCCCACCCCGCTGCCGGCCGCAGCCCGCCAGGCGGCCGCGACCAAGGCGGACCAGCAGATCGGCGCCCTGATCGCCAAAGTGCCCCCCAACACCACCACCCTCGTGGCCGGCATCTCGGACGTGTCCGCCATCGCCCACCTCCACGTGGCGATCGCCAAGGGCCCGTCGCCGAACGGCCGACCGTACGACCACGGCTACCTCACGGCCACCTCCACCCGCCAGGACGCCCTGGTCACCATCACCGACCTCACCGCCACCGCCATCCAACTCCTGGGCCTCCCCGCCCCACGCCAAGTGGTCGGCCGCCCCTGGCAACCCAACGGCCCGACCGCCGCCGCACCGGCCGAAACGGTGGCGGAACTGGCGGACGGGGACCTGGCGAGCCAGGTGCTCCGGGAGGTACGCGGCCCGTTCTTCGCCGTCCTCGTGACGGTCCAGCTCCTCTTCTACGCCTTCGCCGCCCTGGCCCTCCGCCGCCGCCGAGACACCACTTCCCCCACCCCTCCCGGCACCAGGCCCCCCTCCACCAACCCCCCACCCACCGAACCCTCGCCCAGCGCCTCCTCAATCACCGACCCCTCAGCCACCGAACCTCCATCCGCGCAATCCCCATCCGCCGCCGAACACCCATCCACGTCACCCTCCGCCACCAACCTCCCGCCCACCGGGCCCTCATCCGCCGAACACCCATCCATCAAGCCCTCGCCCACTGCGCAGGATGGCACCTCAGCCCCCGGCACCCCAGGCGGCGATTTCGCGAGCAGCTCCAAGCTCCTCAAATCCGTCCAGATCGTCGCGGTGATCAGCGGAGCCATCCCCGTCTCCACATTCCTGGCCCAACTGGTGCCCTGGTGGAGCCTGCCCGTACCGATGCTGTCGGTGATCGTGACGATCGTGGCCATCGCCGGACTGATCACCGCCCTGGCCTTCGCCGGTCCGTGGCGGGCGCACGTGCTGGGCCCGCTCACCGTGGTCGCCGCCGTCACCTCCCTCGCGCTCCTCATCGACGTCATGACCGGCTCCAAGCTCCAGGTGAACGCAGTAACCGGCTACGAGCCCGTGACCGGAGGCCGCTTCTACGGCTTCAGCAACATCGCCTTCGCCGTCTACGCCACAGGCACCATCCTCGGACTCGCAGGCGTAGCGCAGTGGTTGCTCAGCAGAGGCGTGTCCAGGGTCGTGGTCGTGGCAGCCTGCGCCCTGTACGGGGGACTTGCGGTCTTCGCGGACGGATGGCCTTCGTGGGGAGCTGACTTCGGCGGTGTACCGGCGTTCGTGATCGGCTTGGCGGTCTTCCTCATTCTGCTTTCCGGCAAACGCGTATCGCTGTTGAGACTCCTGCTCGTC
The DNA here is from genome assembly GCF_044593615.1 of Nonomuraea sp. NPDC051941. Taxonomy (NCBI): domain Bacteria; kingdom Bacillati; phylum Actinomycetota; class Actinomycetes; order Streptosporangiales; family Streptosporangiaceae; genus Nonomuraea; species Nonomuraea sp. NPDC051941. Next base: position 60,673 of record NZ_JBIUCF010000015.1, on the reverse strand, counting down.
GGCCTCGTGGGGGCCGCGTTCGTGGGCGCCCTCTCGGTGTTCGACTGGCTGCGCCCTGACTCCCAGCGCACCCACCTGGGTAACTTCGTCCAGCAGGTCATCGACGGCCAGGCGTGGACCGTCGTCGGGCGCAAGTTCAGCGCCATGATCGGCGTAACCGTCGGGAACTGGTCACTGACCCTCCTCTCCCTGGTCGCACTGGCTTTCTTGTTCCTGATACTCGACCGCCCCTCGCGATGGGGCGCCTCCGCTCTCGGCCAGGCCTACCGCGTGGCCCCCACCCTCCGAGCCGGCCTGTTCGGCGCCCTCACGTGCGCCTTCGTCGGCTTCCTCATGAACGACTCCGGCATCGCCATCCCCGCCATGGCCCTGACGGTGGCCGTTCCGCTGACCCTGGCCGCCTGCGTCCGTGCCCTCCAGCTCACCACCGTTCCTATGGAGTGAGCATGAGTGGCACATGCTCAGCCGAACGCTCCGAACGGTGCTGAGCGTTCTGGTCGCCCGCATACGCACCGCGCCCAGGCAGCACAAATCGCGTACGTGGCCCGGGCTCCGTGATCCGGGCTCCGTGGCCCGTGGCCCGGGCTCCGTGGCCCGTGATCCGTGGCCCGTGATCCGTGGCCCGTGATCCGTGGCCCGTGATCCGTGGCCCGTGATCCGTGGCCCGTGATCCGTGGCCCGGGGCCCGGGGTCCGGGGTCTGCGGTTCGAGTCTGCGGTTCGGGATGACGGGGTCCGGGGAAGGGGGAAGCCGGGTCGGGTCCCTCACTCCCGCAGGCGTCCGGTCCGGCCTGGACGGCCCGATTGCCCCTGCCCATCGCTCCCGGTGAGCAGGGGGCGGTGGCGTCCGACACCGGACCGGGTGCCCCTGGGCTCGTCTGCCGATCACCACGGCGGCTACCAGCACCAGCGCCAGCCTTACGATCCGCCCACCCAACACACGCCAGCAGCGAGGGTCAGCCGGTAGGCAACAGCGTCCAGCAGACGCCAACCACCAGCACCCAAGCCCCACCCGGCCGACGCCAACGATCAGCGCTCACCCTGCGACGCGCCGCGCCTGAGCCGACGCCGATGGGAGGCGTTCGCGTCTGGCAGTTCGCCACGCCCATAGGACCAATGCCACCGTCAGGGCCAGCAGCATCCACGCGAGTTGAGGCCGGACCACCTCCCTGAGCCAGTCGAGATCCTCTGGCTGCCCGTTAACTCTGGCCGGGAGGTATGCCAACGACAGGACCAGCAGGTGGGCGACCACGAACCTGTCCACCGTGGAGGCTGCCACCAGCGCCAGCAATCCGAGGGCCAGTCCGTCGTACCAGGGCAGGATGTACGGCGTGGCGAATACGTAGGCGACCATCAGCCCGGCCGCCACGACCGGTGCTTCAAGCCCGCCGTTGCCGTGCGACGCTGCCCAGCGGTTCGACCAGCGACCTGCGCCGTTACTCGTCCCACCTTTCGCGTCGTTGCTCGGCCCACTCCCTGGGTCGTTACTTGTCCCAGTTCCTGGGTCGGTACTCGGTCCGCCCCATGGGGCGTCACTCACCCGGCTCGTCGGGTGGTGGCTCACTCCGCTCGAGGTGGCATTGCCTGGTCCACCTGCCGGTGGGTGGGTCACTGCGCTCGATATGGCGCTGCTTGGCTCGCTGGCTGCCCGGTAGCTCGTTGTGGAGGTCGTGTGGTGGCCAGGTCCGTTCGATGGGAGGGGGGTTGCCTCGTTGCTCGGGGTGGGTGCTGGGGGGAGGCCGGGTTGGCGGGAGCGGGAGGCCAGGCGGAGCAGGGACCAGGCGAGGAGTGCGAGCACCAGGAGTGAGCCGATCTGGATCTCTCCTCGGTAGGCGCTGCCTGTGCCCACGATGGACTGAAGCCAGCCCTGGACGAGCTTCCAGAACGAGGCGTGGGAGATCGACTTGCTGGTGCGCGTCATCGGGGCGATCGCTTCCGGGCCGACGATCGCGTACCCGATGACCACTACCGCGAGTGCGCAGGCCGCCATGAGGGCCAGGCGGGCAGGCCGGCGTCTTAGCTCCCAGGCGGGTCCGAGGGCCACGAGGCCGGCATTGACCTTGATCGCCACTCCCAGCCCGAGCAGGGCCCCGGATCCTGTGGGGCGGCTTCTGGCCAGGAGGGCGGCGACCATGCAGGCGATGGCGAGGGTGTCCACGTGCATTCCTGCCACCAGTTGGTAGAGCAGGAGGGGGTTGGCCGTCCACAGGAGGGCGGCGCGCAGGCGTCTGGTCGGGTCGTCTCTGGTGAAACGGTCGATGAGCAGGCCCGTCGCTATGAACGCGGCGGCGTTGAACAGGGCCAGCACGAATATCGTCAGGCGGAGGGAGTCGCCGCCGATCCAGCTCGCCACCGCTTGTACGGCCGTGGCCACCGGGCCGTACACGCTCGGCTCTTCGCGCCAGGGCTCCTCGACCGCGTCCGCGATGGGGTCGCTCGGCAGGTCCACCGCGCCATGGGTGTACGGGCTGAGGCCCAGTGTCACCATGCGGCCGTAGGCGGCGTAGTTGAGGTGGTCGCCGGAGCCGGATGGCGGTAGGAACGCCAGGATTGCGGCGGCTGCGCAGCCGATCAGGACGAGGAGGCGGGCGTTCGGCAGCCTCCAAAGCTTGCCCGACAGTGCCCCACGCGGCGCATTTGTCCCCGTCGCGTCGGTCCCGGGCCCGGCTGTCCCCGGCGCAGGGGGTTGCGGCACGTCAGTCCCCGTCATGTCGGTCCGAGGACCGGCTGCTCCCGGCGCAGGTGGCTGCGGCCCATCGGGTTGCGTCGGAGTTGGTTGTGGGGAGGTGGTGTGGTCCGGGCTGGTGGGCGGTGGGGTGGCTGTGGGTGGGGTGCCGGAGGTGGCTGTGGGTGGGTGGGGGAGCTTTGGGGGGCGGGTCAGGGTGAGGGCGGTCAGGAGGCCGAGGCCGCCCAGGGTGATCGCGGCGGCGGCGAAGGCGATCACCAGGTAAGGGTTGGGGTGGACGTCGAGAGAGTACGGCGGCTGCCAGCTGGGGCCGGTCAACGCGGGCACCATCGGGGATGGGCCGAGGAGGCCTATGGTGATCGTCAGCAGGATCGAGGCGCCGATCGCCGCCGTGACCAGCCCTGCGAGCCGGCCCCGTGCCTTTTCGTGCCGCTTCTCCGAAGTCACCGGCAAATTCCAGCACACTCGCGAGGGGGCTTCGGCCGGACGGGACCTTCCTGTGGATAACCGGGATCAGGCTGTGGGTCCCTGTGGAGGGGAAGGCCGCCGCCCTGGCCCGAGGAGGGAAAACGGCTTTGTGGTCGTCCCCAGGTGTGGAGATGGTCAGCGATTGGGGCGGACTTTGTTGAGGTTTTGGGCGATTAGCGGCTCTCGCGTGGCTAGCGCAAGGGCCACGTCCCGGAGTTGGATCGCTCGATGGAGCTGGGCTCGCCAGTCCGTCCCCGTGGCACGGTGGGCCATGTCGACCTCGACCTCCACGATCCGGTACCCCTTGTGGAGCAGGTCGATCGTCAGCGCAGTCTCCACCCCGAACCCGTGCGCCAGCGGACGGGCCGCCTCGAAAGCGGCTCTGGTGAGGCAGCGCTGGCCGTTGAGCGGCTGGACGGGTTCGAAGCCGGTGGCGCGGCGGATGCCTTCCTTCGACAGGCGTACGACCAGGCCGTGGCCGCCCAGCTTCACCCTGGTCGTGAAGACCGCGATGGTCATGTCGGCCTTGCCCGCGCGTACGGGCTCGATGAGGGGTGCGGCGGCGTGAGCCGTCTCGCCCAGGTCGGCGTCGAGGAAGAGCAGGTGGCGGGGGGTGGCATCCTCGTCGAGGAGACGGACGGCCTCTGCGCCGGTCTCCATCGCGGCGGCCTTGCCCCTGTTGCGGCTGTGGCGCACCACCCTGGCGCCGGCCGCGCGGGCCACTCTGCCGGTCTGGTCCCGCGAGCCGTCGTCCACGACCACGACCAGGTCCACGCCTGGCAGGGCCGCGGCAGCCGTGACGGTGGCCGCGATGCGGTCGGCTTCGTTGGCGGCCGGGATGATGACCGCTGTGTCGCCGCTGCTGCTCACCGAGCGCCACCTCCGCACACGACGCTTCCGTTTCTCCTCAGCCGAGCGCCGGGGCCGGGAACGACGTCCGGGCCGTAGCCGGCGACTCGACCCGGGCCGTGACTCGCGACCCGACTCGGGCCGTTACTGCCACCGTAGCCGACGTTCCAGCCACGGTCGGTACGGCAGCGGCAGCACGGCACGTTGTGAGGCGGTTGCAACGTGCCGCGCATGGTGGCATTCACCGCCACCGTCGCCGTCACCATCTCGTGCAGGGCCTCGTGCCGGAGCGCATGCACGACCTCAGGCAGGGCCTCATGCAGAGGCGGGAGTGCTGCCACGAGTGACGTCCCATGCGCAGGCTGAGGCACAGCTGTCCTGCATGTCCCATGTGCCGGCCGGGGTGCTGCCGTAACGCAGGACGTCCCGGCAGGTCGCGGTGCTAATGTCCCGCGCGACGGCGACGCGCCCTCAGGATGCGCTGCTGAGGTCCTGCGCAGCATGTCCCCAGGTCGCATTGCCCGAGTCCTGCACGACACGTTCTCAGAGCGCGCCGCAGGTGCCCGGTGTGCTGCATGCACGAGCAGCGGCGCCGCTGTCCAGCGCGCCGCCCCTGCGGCCAGGGTCGAGGCGACCCCGCTCTGTACGTCCTCGGATCCGAGCACGGATCCCGTCATGAGCCCTCGGTTATGAGGAACTCCTGCGGCACCTCGTCGTACACGGTGAACACCGAGTCGAGCCCGGTGACCTGCAGGATCTTGCGGACCGCAGGACGTGGGGCGGCCACGTCGAGCGCCCCTCCCTGCTCCTTCATCCGCTTGAGCGCAGACAGCAGGACGTTCATCCCCGTGGAGTCGCAGAAATCCACGGCGGACATGTCGATGACCACTCGGCTGGGCCCTTCCTGCAGCAGCCGAGTGAACTCGGACTGCAGGTGAGGCGCCGTATAGAGGTCGATTTCCCCGGTGATGGCAACCAGTGCGCACCCGGCATGTGATCGAGTCGAGACCTTGAGCTCCACATGGGCAGGCTAGCGGCGCGGAGGCTTCCGGTCACGTTGTCACGCCGATAGGGCAACCACAGGTTTTTGTCCTCCGTTTGGGCTCCATGGAAACGGAGAGTACGCGAAGCTTGACAGCGTGACACCGGACACGGCACGACTTCACGGCGAAGGAGGGGCAGGGGCACGACAGACGGGTCCCGCGACGATGACAGCAGAAAAACCTGAAGACCCTCAGCGTCAAGGGCTCCGAGAGCGCCTGGAGAACATCCTCATCCGTACGGAGAAGGCCACCTCATGGCATGACGAAGCAGAGCGCCTCCGCAGCCTGGTGAACCGCGAAGGCTACGTCCCCATCCGCACCCGGCTCGCGATCGAGGACCTTGACTTCCTGGGCGGTGCCCGGGCTGATCTGCTCAGGTTCTTGGAGCTCGGGCTGAGGTTGCTCGAGCTTCACCAACCGAGGGACGCGGGAGGCATCACCAGCGACGCCGCCCATCCGATCCTGCGGTGCAGGAGCTGCATGTGGCGCTGGCCCTGCCCGACATTTCGAGCGATGTCGGAGTCGTTCGGCGCCCCGAGGGATCCGGCCGAGCCGGAGCTCCCGGAGAGCGTCTGAGGGCCGCGCCGGGAGGCCGATACCAGGAGCGCCCCAGCGCCAAGCGTCACGAGGCTGGTGGCAGGGGCGCACGAGCTACCGTACAGCAGGAGGCAGCCGAGGAGCCCGGTCAGGAACGAGCGGGCCGGTCAGCCGGCGACCAGGGGGAGCCGGATCTCGAACCGGCACCCCGGCCCGTCGTTGACCACCCCGATCACCCCGTCGTGCGCCTCCACGATCCCTTGCGCGATGGCGAGCCCCAGCCCCGCCCCGCCGTCGGGCGTAGGGGTACGAGCGGCCTCCCCCCGGAAGGCGACCTCGAACACCCGGGGCAGGTCCTCCTCAGGAATCCCCCCGCAGCAGTCCGCGACCGACAGACAAGCCATCCCCTCCTCATCCACCCCGGCCCGCAGCACCACGGTCCGGTCCGACGGCGTGTGCCGGATGGCGTTGATCACGAGGTTCCGCAGGGCCCGCCCCAACGCCCCCGCGTCGGCCTCCACCGGCAGGGACGCCGACGCCTCGGCCGTCAGGACCACCCCCTTGGCCCTGGCCAGCGGCTCGGCCCCGGCGACGGTGTCGGCCACGAGGTCGGCCAGGCCGATGCGCGAACGCGACAGCCGCAGCGCCCCCGCGTGGATCCGCGACAGCTCGAACAGGTCGTCCACCATCCCCGAGAGCCGTTCCACCTCCAGCTTGATCTGGGCGTGGTAGCGCGCGACCGTGGGCGGGTCGGACACCACCCCGTCCTCCAGGGCCTCGACCATGGCCCGCATCCCGGCCAGCGGCGTACGGAGATCGTGGCTCACCCACGCGACGAGTTCCCGCCGCGCCCCTTCGAGGGCCCGTTCCCGCGCGTACGCCTCCTCCAGGGTGTTCGCGATGGTCTGGAGCTCGGCCGGCAGCCCCCGGGGCGCGATGAACGGCACGTCGCGTACGGCGGCCACCAGCCGCCGGCTCTCCGCGACCACTCGCCTGGCCAGCACGAACGCCACCCCGAGCCCCACCAGCCCACCCACGGCCACCACGCTCAGCACGAAGTCCTTGACGGAACCCTCGATGATCATCTTCATGATGATCGCCACGACCCCGACCAGCGTGGCCGCCACGGCGACCACCACGACCACGGCCATCATCACCCCGATGGACCTGGTACGCAGCCGCCACATCACCCCGATGCCCAGCAGCGCGACCACGAGCCCGAGCCCGGCCGCCACCGCCACGACCATGGGCAGGTCACCGGGCTGCGGCATCAGGAACCGCCCTCCATCGGCTCATACCGGTATCCGACCCCCCACACCGTGACGATCCTCCGCGGCTCGGTCGGATCCGGCTCGATCTTCTCCCGCAGCCGCCTGACGTGCACGGTCACGGTGGAGGAGTCGCCGAACGACCACCCCCACACCTGGTTCAGCAGCGCGGAGCGGCTGAAGGCCTGCCGCGGATTGCGCATGAGATGCGCCAGCAGATCGAACTCCCGCGCCGTCAGCATCACCTCGTCCCCCCGCAGCCGAACCTCGTGCGCCCCCACGTCCACCACCAGATCCCCGTCGCGCAGCACCCCGGTGCCGCCGGTGACGGACGCACCCCGCGCCCGCCGCAGCACCGACTGCACGCGCAGCGCGAGCTCACGCGGGCTGAACGGCTTGGTCACATAGTCGTCGGCCCCCGTCTCCAGCCCGACCACCCGGTCGATCTCCTCGCCGAGCGCGGTCAGCATGATCACCGGTACGGGCCAGCGCTCCCTGAGCTTCCTGCACACCTGCAGCCCGTCGAGCTTGGGCAGCATCAGGTCCAGCACCATGAGGTCGGGCGGATGGGCCAGCGCCCTGCGCAGCGCCTCCGCCCCGTCGCCGACGCATTCGACCTCGTGACCGTCGCGCTCCAGATAGCGCGCGACGACCTCGGAAACGGTCGGATCATCATCGACCACCAGGATGCGCGTGTTCACGACTTCACGGTACGGCCGGGGAACACGTAAGTGTCAGGTACGTCATTGCTTCGTAAGCCTCGCGGATCATGTCCGGAGGACGTACGGTTGCTGCATGGGTAGAGTCGTGATGCTTGTGCTGGGGACCCTGCTGGGTCTCTTCGTGCTGTTCAATTTCCTGCTGCCGATGCTGGTAGGCCTGGTCAAGATCGCTTTGATCATCGGGGTGATCGCTCTGCTCGTCTTCGTCGCGGTCACCGTGGTGGGCAAGTCCTCCCGATCGCATTGACGTTCTTCCTGTTCGACCCGTGGCTGGTCGGGATCACCATGCTGGCGATCCTGCTGCTGGCCACGTGGGCAGCCACGTTCCTGCCCATCCTCAGTGGAGGGCCGCCGAGCTTTCCGCTGAGTTACGCGCGCCGTACCGCCTTCCAGCGGCAGCGCGACCCTGACGCGGCCGGTCGCTCGCGTCCACGAGCCCCTTAGGCATGCCCCGCTTCATCGTCAAGCGGGGCTCCTCGTACGAGTGAGCCCTTTTCCCTCATCTCACTCCAAGTAGGGCTCATGATCGATTCTCTTGTCACGTTCGTCATCAGCATGTCCGGGGGCAGTGCCGCGCTGGGCATCGTGCTGTTCACCCTGGCCGTACGGCTCCTGCTGCTCCCCCTGAACGTCCGCCAGTCCCGGACCATGAAGCTCCGCCAGCGGCTCGCCCCCAAGCTGCGCGAGCTCCAGAAGCGCCACGCGCGCAACCCCGAGCGGCTGGCCAAGGAGACCTCGGCGCTGTTCGCCAAGGAAGGCACTTCGCCGTTCGCCGGGTTCTTGCCGATGCTGGTGCAGTTTCCGTTCATGTGGCTGATGTACCGGGTGGCCACGCATCCGACCGCGCTGGCCGGACATACCCTTTTCGGCGCTCCGCTGGGTCAGCAGGTCGCCGGGGCAGTGGCCAATTTCGGTCTGGTCAGTGCACCGGTTTTGGTCTTTGTATTGGTCATCGCGCTGGTCGCGGTGGTGGCATGGTTCTCCGCCAGGAACATCAAGGTGACCGAGGACCAGCCGGACTGGCTGAAGCGACTCCTGCCATGGATGCCGTACGGCTCCGTGCTCGCCACGCTGGTGCTGCCGCTCGCGGCCGGGCTCTACCTGCTCGTGTCCATGGCATGGGCCACGACCGAGCGGGCGGTGCTGGCTAGCCGGCCTCTCTGAGGGCTGTGACCTGCCCGTTCATCGACCCGCGAGGAGCGGGCAGGATGGCCCACACCGTGGTCGTGTCACCGTCGTGCCGGACCCCCCAGCTCTCCGCCACGTACTCCACGATGCCGAGCCCCCGGCCCCCGAGCGACGACAGGGTCGGGCGGCCCGCGCGCGGCTCGGTCGCCGCACCCCCGTCGCTCACCGCCACTTCGATGTGATCGTCACTCCGAAGCCACGCCACTCTCACCATCCCCGACGGAAGGGGATGCGCGTGCCTCAGCGCGTTGCTCAGCAGCTCGCTCACCACGAGCACCGCGTCATCGATCGCCGTCGAAAAAACCCCGCTGTCCTGCAGCTCAGTGCTCAGGCGCTGGCGGGCGACGGCGACGCTGGACGGCGCGTACGGCAGCAGCACCACGCTTGACACACCCACCTCCCCGTTCCCTGTGCCCCCCGCGGGAACACTCCCCGGTACGACCGAAATGCCCCGTTACTCGATCCCAGAAACCGCATCTCGATCACAGCTTGTACACATTGGACGATAGATCAGCTCAACTGTGACCACCTCGTTACCGCCTCGGTGTGTCGGATCCGATAGTGAAACTAGGCCCCCGACGCTCGCAGTTCGAGACGCATCCGTGTGCCGCCTCCGGGTCTCGGGTGCGCGCTCACGTCTCCGCCTTGGGCCCTGGCGAGGCTGCGGACTATGTAGAGACCGAGCCCCACTCCACCAAACCGTCTCCGGTCGCCGCTGTCCACCTGGACGAACCTCTCAAAGATCCTCTCTCGGTCAGTAGGGGCGATACCGACCCCTTCATCGTCCACGACCACGATTACGTTGTCGGCCTCGGCCCAGGCCTCCACGCTGATCAGCCCGCCCTTGGGTGAGTACTTGAACGCGTTCTCCAGCAGCTGCCCCAGCACGATGTCCGTGGCCAGGGCATCCCCCAGCACATTCGGCAGCCCGTCCTGGATGACCACCTCGACCCGGTGCTTGTCCGACAGCGCGGGCAGCCCGAGCGTGGCCGCGTCGATCCGCTCGGCCAGGTCGAACTCCTCGATCCGCACTTTGAGCTCGTCGGCCCCCGCCCTGGCACCGAGCAGCAGGTGGTCCATGAGCTCGCCCAGCGACCTGGCCCGCTCGGAGATCGTGTGCACGGCCGAGCGGCGTTCGGGGTCGCTCATCTTGTCCCAGCGCCGGTCGAGCGTGCTGGCGAACCCGCGCACGATCGTGATCGGCGTACGCAGCTCGTGGCTGGTCGTGGCCAGGAACAGGTCCTTGGCCTCCTCGAGCTCCTTGGCCGTGGTCACGTCGCGGAAGTCGATGACCACCTCGCCGGTCTCCTCGATCTGCGCGCTCACCACGTCCAGCCACCGCCCGGTCTCCATCTGGAACGTGACCTTCTCGCCCGGCTTGGGCAGCGGGAACGGCGGCGGCCCGCCGATGACGGCGTCGGCCGGGAACGCGGTGAGCTCGGCGGCGGCCGGGTTCCACCGGACGACCCGCCCCGATCCGTCGAGCACGGCGATGCCGTCGGCGCTGGCGTCGAAGACGGCCTGCTCGTGCGCCCGCTGCCGCACCGCCTCCTGGTAGGCCACCGCGTTGCCGACGGCGATGCCCGCGTGACCGGCCAGGAGCTCCAGCAGCTCCAGTTCGAGGTGTCCGGGTGTGCTCTGGGCGAACAGCGCGTACAGGGCCCCGTACGGGCGCCCTCCGACCGCGGCAAGGCCCAGTGCGATCGTGTGCAGCCCCTTCAGCCGGGCCCAGACCAGATCCTCGAGCCCGTTCGACTCCAGCATGACGGTCTTGCCGGTGCGTAAGAGCTTGTCGACGAGGCTCGTGCGCAGGTCCGTGGTGGTGCCCCTGATGGCCTCCGGGAGCTGGTACGTGCTGACCAGCCGTAACCGTTCACCCTCGATCAGCACGAACCCGCCCGCGTCCGCCCCGGTGAGCTCCGTGAGGCTGGCCGAGATCCGGTCGAGCACGGCCGACAGCTCCAGCTCGGAGTTGATGTCGCCGACCACGTCGGTGAGCCGGCGCACCAGCCTGGCCCGGCGCGCCATGCGGTCCTTGGCCACCTGGTCGGCCCGCGCGAGGTGGTGCACGCAGACGTACCCGGCCACGGAGCTGCCCAGGCGCAGCGCGCTGATGTCGACGCGCACGTCGAGCACGGTCCCGTCGTCGCGTAGGCGCTTGGTGCGGACCGAGACCTGGCCGCCGGTGCGCACGCGTTCGAGCACGGCGTTGTGCTCGGCGGTCAGCTCGCCCGGCACGATCGGCGCCCGGCGCCCGAGCATCTCCTCCGCCGTCCACCCGAACAGCCGTTCGGCCGCCTCGTTCCAGACCAGTACGCTCTGATCACGGTCGACGACCACGACGGCGTTGGGCGAACCGGCGAGGGCAGCGCGAGCTATTTCGTCGTCACTACCGGCCCATTCGTCCCCCACTCCTCCATAGTGCACGTGGCGTGGTGAGTGCGTCGGGCGATCCGTCCGATACGCTGCGGTCACGGTGATTCTCGGCGGCGGGGAGGCTGGCGGCATGTCGAGCAACGATCTCGATGCCCTGTTGCGCGTGACCTCCAGCACCTATCGAGGTGAGGCGCCTCCTGACATCGCGTTCGGCCCCTATGACGGGGCCGTCGGCAGGCTGATGCTCGCGGTCACCGGCAAGGGCATCGCGGCGTGCAGCTTCGAGCCGGAAAACGCCGTGTACGAGCTGCTCACGAGGCACGTGGGCAGGTTCATCGGGCCGGATCCGCGCCGGCTCGACCCGGTGCGCAGGGAGCTGGACGCCTACTTCTCCGGCCGCCTGCGCGCGTTCACCACGCCCGTCGACCTGGCGCTGGCGACGTCCTTCGCCCGCACGGTGCTGCAGAAGACGATGGCGGTCCGGTACGGCACCACCACGACGCTGGAGGAGATCGGCGCGAGCATCGGCAGGCCGCGCGCGCTGCGGGCGATCGGCAACGCGCTGGCCTCCAACCCCGTGTGCGTGATCGTGCCGTGCCACCGGGTGGTGCGTGAGGACGGCGCGCTCGGCGACTACGCGGGCGGCGTGGCCGCCAAGCAGCACCTGCTCAACGTCGAAAGGCGCGCGTCGACCAGCTGATCAGCAGGGTGACAAGCACGGCGACGACGGCCGCGCCGAGCGCCCCGTTCATCCACGGCTGCCGGGTGAAGCCGATGGCGTCGCGGACCCCCTGCCAGAAGCCGTCCCATGGCTTGAGCGTGGGCGCGGAGGTCGTCAGCCAGTACGCCACGAAGCCGAGGGCCCACGGCACCAGCCTCGACCAGCGCGAGGGCGCGTTCTCCGCGGTGTTCCAGCTCCGCGAGCCGCCGAGCACGAAGTAGTCCACGGCCAGCACCGCGAACATCGGCACGAACACCGCCCCGATCACCCCGAGGAACGCCCCGTACGAGTTGACGTCCACGACCAGGGCGATCGCCACGCTCAGCACGCCGATGGCGACGGAGAAGACGCGCCGGTCCACCCGCGGCATCAGGTTCTGCAGCGAGACCGTGGTGGAGTAGACGTTGGCGAACGACTGGTCGGTCTCGCGCAGCACCAGGATCGCGAAGAACAGCGCGCCCAGCGGCACCGCCACGAACGCGCCGAACACCGACGTCCCGTCGGCCGCCACCTTGTCGGCCCCCGCCATGGCCACCGCGAACACGCCCAGGCCCAGGCAGGCGACCTGTGCCAGCGTGTAGCCGCCGACCACGCCGGTGAACGCGGCCCTGCTCGACCTGGAGTGCCGGGCGAAGTCGGCCGCCATCGGCACCCACGACACCGACAGCGCGATCACGTAGTCCACGGCGGGCGCGAAGGCCGTCCAGGACCCGCCGGTGTGCGCGGGCGCCCTGGTGAGAAAGAACCAGGCGAACCACACCATCGACACGATCACGCCGATGGTGACGTACCGCCGCAGCAGCCTGACGGACCCGAGCGGCCAGATCGTGAGCGCGGTGGTCAGCACCCCCGCCGCGATCACCCACACCTGGTACGGCACGGCGCCGAAGATCGCGCTGGCCGCCTTGGCGATCACCCACAGCTCGAACGCGGCCCAGCCGAGCATCTGGACGATGTTCAGCACCGTGGGGACGTACGAGATCCGCGCCCCGAACAGGCCCCGCAGCAGCACCATCGCGGGCTGCCCCGTCTGGGTGCCGGGGACGGCGGACAGGCCCACCATGGCGGTGCCGATCAGGCTGCCGACCACGGTCGCCAGGAGCGCGGCGGTCAGGCTGAGGGGAGCGTCGGACAGGGGGTTGAGCAGGAGCAACGCGCCGGAGAAGCCCAGGAGGCTGACTCCGAGATTCGCCCAGAGCGCGCCCTGATCGAGCACGCCCAGGGTCTTCGGCGGCCTGCCTTCAAGAGTCAGCGGAACTTCGTCGACGACATGCGTCATCGCACACTCCCTACGCCGGCATTACCCGGACAGGTTCAGGCGGTCGGCAGCGGATCTATGGCTGCCCTCTCAGCCCGGCGCACCCCGAGCTCCCGCGACAATCTGCAGTTGGCGCCCTCATCATGCCTCAGCGACGGCGAAACCGCCACAGTGGGGCCTTTTTACGCCACGAACGGCTGCTGCCCGGTCTCGCTGACCATCGGGCGGCTCGCGAACTCCCACGACTGCATGCCGCCGCCGACGTTGACGGCGTCGCGCCCGAGCTGGTTGAGCCAGGCCGCGACCTGCAGGGACCGGCCGCCCACCCGGCAGACGACGTAGACCGTGCGGTCGCCGGGCACCTCGTCGACCCGCCCCTGTATCTGGGTCATGGGGATGTGCACGGCCTCCGGGGCGTGCCCCGCGACCCATTCGTCCTGCTCACGGACGTCGAGCAGGTAAGCGTCTGCCGGAACGGCACTGGCCTCGATCTCAGGAACGGTCATGACTCCATCATCTCGCGCCTGGCGTCGTAGGCCGCACGCGCCGCGGCGATCTCCTCCTGGTGCGTCTCCGTCCAGGTGACCAGCGACTTGATGGTCTCGTGCAGCGTACGGCCGAGCGGCGTGAGCGCGTAGTCCACCCTGGGCGGCACGACGGGGTGCACCGTGCGGCTGACCAGGCCGTCGCGCTCCAGCTGGCGCAGGGTCACGCTGAGCATGCGCTGGCTGACGCCGTCGATCTCGCGGCGGAGCTGGGTGAAGCGCAGGCTCTGGCAGTCGAGCAGGGCGATCACGAGCAGCGACCACTTGTCGGCGATGCGGTCGAGGATCTGGCGCACCTCGCAGTCCTCGCGCGTGTCCCACTGGCGCACGTCGTAGTCGTCGAGCGGTTCCACAGTGCCTTCTTCCGTCGAGCTCACTTGAGAAGGCGGGACAGCCGGCGGTCGGCGAGGGGCTTGCCGCCGGTCTGGCAGGTGGGGCAGTACTGCAGCGAGGAGTCCGCGAAGGACACCTCGCGGATCGTGTCGCCGCAGACGTCGCACGGCTGCCCGGCCCGGTTGTGGACCCGCAGCCCCGACTTCTTCTCCGCCTTGAGGTCCTTGGCCGCCAGCCCGTGCGCCCGCTCCACCGCCTCCCCCAGGGTGGTGATGATGGCCTCGTGCAGGTCGGCGATCTGCGCGTCCGTCAGCGTGGCCGCGATCTTGAACGGGGACATCTTGGCCGCGTGCAGCACCTCGTCCGAGTACGCGTTCCCGATGCCGGCGATGATCTTCTGGTCGCGCAGCAGCCCCTTGATCTGGGTGCGGTTGCCGCCCACGATGCGCTTGAGCGCGTCGACGGTGAAGGACTCGTCGAGGGGGTCGGGGCCGAGTGCGGCGACGCCGGGGACGTCGTCCGGGTTCTTGGTGACGTAGACGGCCAGGCGCTTCTGCGTCCCGGCCTCCGTCAGCTCGAACCCGGGCGCCAGGCCCTCCTCGTCGGGCGCCAGCCGGACCCGTACCGCGAGCGGGCCCTTGCCGGGACGTACGGGCTTCGCGCCCGACAGGTCGTCGCGCCAGCGCAGCCACCCCGCCCGGGCCAGGTGGATGACCAGGTGGAGGCCGTCGCAGTCGAGGTCGAGGAACTTGCCGTGCCTCGACACCCCGGTGATGGTCAGCCCGCCGAGCGCGGTCACCGGCGGGTCGAACGTCTTGAGCGCCTGGAAGGCCACCACGTCGATCCCCAGGACCGTGCGGCCCACGGCCCGTTCGCGCAGGAAATGGGTGAGCGACTCCACTTCGGGAAGTTCCGGCATGTCCCCAGGGTACGTGCGCGTCCGGCCGTCCACAGCCTGTGGACGGCTACGGCACACTCCAGAAGGCCAGCTCGTGCGCCATCCCCTCGGCGAACAGCTCCTCGGCCCGCGCCGGGTCCGGCGCGGCCTCGTCGATCATCTGCGCGATCCGCGCGGTGAGCGCCGCGAAGGCCGGATCCGCGTACGTGTCCACCCACGCCCGATATTTCGACTCAGCAGGGGAAATTTCCGCCAATATCTGTCCGAGACTCGAATATCCCCACATACACGGATAAAGCGCCGCCAGCCCCTCCCCATACGACGCCGCCGACTCCAGCAGGAACGCCGTGTACGTCGCGCACGCCGGCCCCTTCACCGCCCCCTCCAGATCGGCGCCGAACTCCGCCGACAACGACCTGTGCAGGCTCAACTCGTCGTGGTACGTGGTGTGCGCCAGGTCCACCAGATCACCCAGATGCCCGTCGGGCGCCTGCCAGGCCAGCCGCGCGAACACCCGTACGTAGTCGAGCAGGAACAGGTAGTCCTGCTCCAGCCACGACCTGAACACCGCCTCGGGCAGGTCGCCACGCGCGATGCCGGCCACGGTCGGATGGTCGAGCTGAGCCCGGAGCAGCGGGCGGCCGACGGCGTGCAACTTCTCCGAGACAGTCATGGCTGGGAGGTTAGTGTCGAAGCATGACTGTGACGATCGCCGAAGAGCTCCTCCTGCTCGCCCACGACGACGAGAAGGGCACGCCGCTCGTCGCCGGGACCCAGCTCGACCCGGCCCTCGCCGGCGCGCTCCTCGCCGAGCTGGCCGTCAACGGCCGGCTGGAGCTGTCGGACAAGAAGGTGACGGTCATGGACCCGTCCCCGCTCGGCGACTCCGAGCTGGACGCCACGCTGGCCCGCATCGCCGAGGAGGGCAAGGAGCGCAAGCCCGCCTGGTGGGTCCAGCGGCTGCAGTCGGCCAAGCTGCGCGGGCGCCTGCTCACCAGGCTGGCGGAGTCGGGCGTGCTGACCGAGCAGCGCGGCAAGGTGCTGGGCATCTTCCCCACGACGCGCTGGCCTGAAGCCAACCCCGACGTGGAGGCCGCGGTCAGGGACCGGGTGACCAGCGCGCTGGCGGGCGCCGACCCCGACGCCCGCACGGCCGTCCTGATCGCCATCGCGCACGCAGCCAAGCTCGACCGCAAGGCCTTCCCCGAGGCGAGCAGGCAGCGCGTCAAGGAGATCGCGGAGGGCGCCTGGACGGCCGACGCGGTCGCCCAGACCATCGCCGCCATCAACGCGGCCATGATCGCGGCGGTCACCGCGGCGACCGTCGCCGCGACGACCTCCACCTCCGGGTGAGCCGCGCTAGTTGCCGGTGTCGATGACGTCCTTCGGCACCGGCTTGTCCTCCTTCAGGGCGTTGAAGAGGGCCAGCGCCTTGGGCCGGTCCGACTTGATCGCTTCGCCGCCGTCCGCGAGCCGCTCGGTGCCGCCGAACGGGACCACCGTCGTCACCGGGCTGTCGCCCATCGCCAGTCCCAGCGACAGCAGGTCGAAGGCGCCCGTGCCGCCGTCGACCGAGACCGCGTCGGTGGCGCTCATCGCCAGCGGGATCGACGTGAACGGGTTGATCAGCACTCCGGGGCTGGCCGCCTTCTTCACGACCGCGCCCAGGAACTGCCGCTGCCGCTTGGTCCGCTCGAAGTCGGGCAGCGCGCCGCCCTTGCGGGTCCGTACGTACCCCAGGGCCTGGGCGCCGTTGAGCACCTGCGTGCCCTTCTTCAGCTTGAGCCCGGCCTTCGGGTCGTCCACGGCGGCCCGTACGTTGATCTCGACGCCTCCGATGGCGTCCACGATGCCGACGAATCCGGCGAACCCGATCTCCATGTAGTGGTCGATGTGCACGCCCGTGACCGACTCCACGGTGCGGACCAGCAGCTGAGGCCCGCCGTTGTAGGCGGCGTTGAGCTTGTCGCGCCTCTTGCCCGGGACGTCGACGGCCAGGTCGCGCGGAAGGCTGACCAGCGTCGGCTTGTCGCTGCCCTCGGGGATGTGCAGCAGCATCATCGAGTCCGTACGGTTCCCGCCGGTCGCCCGGCCCGTGGCGAGCTTCTTGCGCTCGGCGGCCGACAGGCCCTTGCGGCTGTCGGAGCCGACGAGCAGCCAGTTGGTGCCAGGGGTGTCGGCGGGCCGGCCCGTGTATTCGTCGAGCACGCCGTCGATGCCCGCGATTCGGGAGTTGATCCAGAAGAGCATGCCCACGCCCGCCACCAGCAGCACGACCAGGAGCCCGCCGACGATCTTCAGGATCGTCTTGCCGGACACCCGCCTGCGGGGCTTCGACGGGTCCGAGGGGCCGCTCCTCGACCGCAGCGGCTTGACCGGACCGCCGCCACCGCCGGAGCGGGCCCGGCCGTACACGCGCGAACGACCCTGGGGCGGCTCGTCCGGGGCGGAGCCGGGAGAGGCGGCGCCTGACCCCGGCTCGGGGTACTGCGGGGCCACAGGCAGCTTGTGCGTGGGCGCAGCCGGCCCACCGGGGGGCGCCGACGGGACCTGGTGGGCCGGCGCGCCCCCGGCGCGCAGACCGTCACCTGGCCTCGGCGGCAGCGGGCGGCCGTCGCCTGGTGAGCGCATGGCCCGCGTACGGTCGTCCTCAGACACTTCGCCTTCTTCCCTTCGGTTTGTCATAAACGCTACGTCGAACCCCTTACCAGTGAAGACACTCGGCCAAGGTTTTCCCATGGAAAAGTACGCAGAACCAGGGAAGAGTCACCACGGAAACATAGATGCCACCAGCATCGTTACGGTTATGGACGACCTCTATCGAAGGGAAGATCGTGTCCGCTCCGGACCCGTGGAGTCTTTGCCCGTGCGCCAGCACGGGTTCCTCTGAGAGCTCACCATGGTGAGCGCCTATCTGGGCCTGCTGGCCCTCATCCTCCTCACGGCGGCGACCGGCTACTTCGTCGCTCAGGAGTTCGCCTTCGTGGCCGCCGACCGCGCCCTGCTCCGCGAGCAGGCGGCGGCGGGTGACCAGGCCGCCGAAAAAGCGCTCCAGGTCACGTCCCGCCTCTCCTTCATGCTCTCCGGTGCACAGCTCGGCATCACCGTTACCGCACTGCTGGTCGGCTTCCTGGCCGAGCCCGCGATCGCCACGATCGTACGACCATGGCTGACGGACACCGGACTGTCCGACACCGTGATCACCGGACTTTCGGTCGCCATCGGGGTCTTCGTGGCGACCGTGGTCCAGATGGTCCTGGGCGAGCTCGCGCCCAAGAACCTGGGCATCGCCAGACCGGAGCCGGTGGCCAAGTTCCTGGCGAGTTCGACGCTGGTCTACCTGGCCGTGGTGGGCCCGGTGGTCAAGCTGTTCGACTCGGCGGCGACGGGCCTGCTCAGGCGCGTGGGCATCGAGCCGGTGGAGGAGGTGGAGCACGGCGCGACGCCGGAGGAGCTCTCCCGCATCATCGAGGAGTCGACCATGGCGGGCGAACTCCCGCCGAGACTCTCCGACCTGCTGGAACGGGCCCTGGAGTTCGGCGACCGCACGGCGGAGGAGATCATGGTCCCCCGCCCGCGCGTCGTCGTGCTGCGCTCCGAACAGCCCATCTCGGACCTGATCGAGATCATGCGCAGCTGCGGCCACTCCCGCTACCCGGTCATCAACGAGGACGGCGACGTCATAGGCGTGACGGGCGTACGCGAGCTCCTCTCATCGGGCCTGCAGGAGGGCGAGATGGCGAGCATCACCCGCCCGGCCCTGCTGGTCCCGGATTCGGTCCCGCTCCCCGCCGTGCTCGACCGGATGCGCGTGGCCAAGGACGACATCGCCTGCGTCATCGACGAGTACGGCGGCCTGGCCGGCGTGATCACGGTCGAGGACCTGGCCGAGGAGCTGGTCGGCGAGCTGGTCGACGAGAACGACCCGGAGCCGGCCGGCGTGGTCGAGCACCCGGGCGGCATCTGGGAGGTCCCGGGCAGGCTGCGGCTCGACGAGGTCGAGCGCGCCACGGGCGTCGCGCTCCCGGAGAGCGACGACTACGACACCCTCGCGGGCCTCGTCCTGGCCAGGCTCGGCAGGATGCCCGACGAGGGCGACACGGTGACGGTGCCGATCGAACAGGACACCGACCCCTTCGCAGAGGACGAGCAGGAACACCTGGCAGAGCTGACAGTGATATCTCTCAACCGCAGAGTGCCCGAGTGGGTCCGCGTGGCCCCCGTCCAGCACGCGGAGGCGGCCCGATGACCATGCTCGTCGTCAGCCTCGCCCTGCTGGCCTTCAACGCGCTGTTCGTGGCCGCGGAGTTCGCCTTCGTCTCCGCCAGGCGCCACCGCCTGGAGGAGATCGCCTCCCGCAACAACCGCCTGATCAGGCTGGCGGCCAGGTCGGCGGTCGGCGGCACCAAGCAGCTCTCCCTCATGCTGGCGGGCGCCCAGCTGGGCATCACGCTGTGCACCCTGGGCCTCGGCCAGGTGACGGAGCCCGCGATCGAGCACACCCTGGAGCCGGTCTTCGCCGCCCTCGGCGTCCCGGAGGGCCTGCGCATGCCCATCGCGCTGACGATCGCCCTGGCCCTGGTGACCTTCGTCCACATGGTGGTGGGCGAGATGGCGCCGAAGTCGTGGGCCCTGACCCATCCGGAACGCTCGGCCCTGCTGCTGACCGTCCCCTTCCGCGCCTTCACCTGGGTGATGCGCCCGCTCCTGTCGTCCCTGAACGGCCTGACCAACCTCATCCTTCGCCTGTTCGGCGTCCAGCCCAGGAACGAGCTGGCCACCACCAGAACCCCCCGCCAGCTGGCGATGCTGGTGGGCGAGTCAGGCCGCATGGGCCTCCTGGACCGCGACGAACACGACCTCCTGACCCGCGCCCTCCGCCTGGACGACGAGGGCATAGAACGCCTGATGATCCCCATAGGCCAAGCGGTCATGGTCCCACCCCAGGCAAACGCGAAGGAGATCAAGGAAGCGGCGGCAAAGAGCGGCCACCTCAGACTCCTGGTAGGCACGCCAGGCAACGTAAGAGGCGCCCTCCACGCAAGAGACGCCCTCCTACAGCCGGCAAGCAAGGCAGAAGACCTCTGCCGCCCGCTACCGAAGCTCCCGTGCGTAACCCAGGTCCCAGAGGCGGTAACGGCCCTACAGGAGGCAAGAGCCCACCTGGCACTGGTGACAGCTCAACCTGGCGACGTAATCGGCATGGTGAGCCTCACAGACCTCCTCGGCGAACTCCTGGACACCAGAACCCTAGCCACTGTGACGTAAAACACACCGACAAGTCACCCGAAAGCAGGTTGCAACCAAACGGGCGTACCGTCAAAACACGGCACGCCCGTTACCAACAGGTTCTTGAAAAGAGAGACGCCCCCTCTTGCGATCCATCAAACACTTCGCCAGTGTGGGTCTGCCATGACAGAAGACAGAAGACGCCAGCGGCGATGGAGGGTCTGGGAGCCCACTCCCAGACAGGGGGGTCCGGGGGACCTCCCCCGGAAAACGCTGGGGGCCCGGGGGTTATCCCCCGGAATAAATGACGAGGGGACCCACGGAAGCAAGCCAAAAGCTTGCGACCAAGAGTCCCCAGTCACCGAGTGGGCGAGGAGGGATTTGAACCCTCACGTCCTTTCGGACACACGGACCTGAACCGTGCGCGTCTGCCGTTCCGCCACCCGCCCTTGTGGGTGCGGAAAGAACACTAGCACGGAACAGCCACTGGTACTGAACCCGGATACGATCGCATAAGACACGGGAGCGGAGGAGCTGGGCGCGACAGCCGACGAGCGCCAGGGATGCCGTGACGTGGAACGAGCGGGAACCGGGCGCCGGACGCGTCTGGGGGCCGCGATCATATGCACGGAGGAAGGGAGGTACCCGGTGGGAGTCCTTCAGCGCTTCGAGCGAAGGCTCGAAGGCTTGGTTGAGGGGGCCTTTGCGCGGGCGTTCAAATCTGACCTTCAGCCGGTCGAGGTCGCCAGCGCGGTTCAGCGGGAGATGGATGAGCGTGCGGCGATCGTCGCTCAAGGTCGCACGCTTGTGCCCAACGACTTCGTGGTTGAGCTGTCCACGACCGACAGCGAACGGCTTGAGGTCTACGCCGACAGCATCAGTCACGAGCTGGCCAACCTTGCCAGGGAGTACGCCAAGGAACAGGGCTACTCCTTTGTGGGACCGGTCCGGGTCCGCTTCGAGACCGCCGGCGATCTGGCTGTGGGGCTGTTCCGCATCAGGTCCGGCGTCATCCGCGGCGCGACGGTCGAGCAGGACGAGATTCGCCAGCCGGCGAGCGACCTGCCTCCGTCGAGGCCGAACGCTTTCAACGGGCGGCCGAGGCTGCTCGTCTCCACTCAGGACGACCCGCAGGGCGACCGTTCCTACGAGCTCACCACTCCGGTGACCTTGCTCGGCAGGGGCACCGACTGCGATCTTCGTCTGGTCGATCCGGGAGTCTCGCGACACCATGCGGAGTTGCGGGTCGAGGGCCAGACGGTGGCCCTCGTCGATCTCGGGTCCACCAACGGCACTTTTGTCAACGGCCAGCCGGTACGCAGGATCGAGCTCCAGAACGGCACGCGAGTGACGTTGGGGCGCACGACTCTGGTGTTCCGGCGCGATTAGGGGTAGACAAGCGGTCCATGTCCGAGCTCACGCTGCTGCTGATCCGGCTCGCCTTCCTGGCGGTGCTGTGGTTCTTCGTCATTGCCGCAGTCGGCGTGATCCGGACTGACTTGTTCGGTTCACGCACGGCTCCCGCGGGTCCACGCAAAGGCGTGAAACCCACCAAACCGGCGGCGAAGCCCAAGAACAAAAAGGGCGAGCCACGCCAGCTCATCGTTACCGGTGGCCCCTTGCAGGGCACCACCATTAACCTCACGGAGACGCCCATCACCATTGGCCGGGCCAATGACGCCACGCTGGTAGTCACCGACGACTACGCTTCCAGCCGGCATGCCCGGCTCTTTCCCCAGGACGGTCAATGGATCGTGGAAGATCTTGGGTCCACCAACGGCACGTATCTCGACCGCTCGAAAGTCACCCGCCCGACCCCGGTGCCGCTCGGTGTTCCGATCCGCGTCGGCAAGACAGTCATTGAATTGCGCAAATGACCATCGCACTCCGCTACGCCGCCCGCTCGGACGTCGGCCTCCTCCGCGAAGGAAACGAGGACTCGGCGTACGCTAGCGGCCGCCTGCTCGCCGTCGCAGACGGTATGGGCGGGCACGCACACGGCGAGGTGGCGAGCTCAGTCGCCATCGCCGCCATGGCCTCTCTGGAAGAGGCCCAACAGGGGGGTGACCTGCTCAACGCCATCGAGGCAGCGGTACGCGACGCCAATCGCAAGCTGCACGAGATGGTGGGGCGGGATCCCAGCCTCAAAGGCATGGGCACGACTCTGACGGCCATGCTCTGGCACGGCACCCAGGTCGCTCTGGTGCACGTCGGCGACTCGCGCGCCTACCTGCTCAGGCGCGGGGAGCTCTACCAGATCACCCATGACCACACGCTGGTGCAGCAGCTCGTCGACGACGGGCGCATCACGCCGGAAGAGGCGGCCACGCATCCGCAGCGCTCGATCCTGCTGCGCGCGCTCGACGGCAGTGGTGAGGTCGATCCCGACCTGACCCTCCGCGAGGCGCAGATCGGCGACCGCTACCTGCTGTGTTCCGACGGCCTGTCGGGCGTGGTGAGCGCGGAGACGTTGCACGCCACGCTCACCAACATCGACGATCCTGAAGAGGTCGTGCGCCAGCTCATCGATCTGGCGAACAGAGGTGGCGGGCCCGACAACATCACCTGCGTGCTGGCCGACGTGGTGGAGATCACCGACGGGCAGCAGGTGCCCGCCGAGGCCGCCATCGTCGGTGCCGCCGGCATGACCCGGCTGCATGGCAACCCCCAGGAGACCCATCCGGGGCGAGCCAGCGCGGTGACCGCGCCCCAGCCGGTCCTCACCGACGACGACTTCGATGAGCCGGTCGCCGAGGCGCCCCGGCGCAGGCGTCGTCGTGTGTGGCCCGTGCTGGTCACCGTGTTCGGCATAGGCGTCGTCGCCGTCGGCGTCGGCGGTTATTTTGGATATCAGTGGACCCAGGACCAGTTCTTCGTCGGTGCTAGGGGCGACGAGGTGGTCGTGTTCCAGGGGGTCCAGAGAGAACTGGGCCCCTTCCAGCTCTTCAAGGTCTCCAAGGCCACAGGCCGGCAGCTCTCCAAGCTGTCCGATGCCGACCAGGCGCTGATCAAGGGCGGCATTCCGGTCACCAATGTCGACGAGGGCATGACGAAGATCAACGCTTTGAAGTTCGCCCAGGAGGACGACAAGGGCAGCAGCGACACCCCCGCCACGACCGCCAGCTCGTCGCCCACGCCATCCGTGAGCGCGACCAAGACGAAGCAACGGTAAATGAGCGAAGTCGCAGATTCCCCCGTCCCGATGCCGGCCAAGCGCCGCATGGCCCAGCTCGTCATGCTCGCTCTGGCGGTGCTGATCGTCATGGGGGCCTACGCCAACGTGGGCCTGGCGGTGGACGGCAAGGTCCCCGCGGGCATGCTGGCGTACGGACTGGGTCTGGGCGGCCTGATGCTGGCCGCCTACCTCGTGCTGGCGAAGTTCGCCCCCTGGGCCGACCCCCTGATCCTGCCGCTGGTGACCCTGATCAACGGTCTCGGCCTGGTGATGATCTACCGGTTGGAGGCCGCCAAGATGGGCGGCGCGTCCACCACCAACCAGATCATGTGGACGGGTCTCGGCGTCGTCATGTTCTCGATCACCCTGATCGTGCTGCGTGACCACCGCATGCTCCAGCGCATGACCTACACCGCGGGCGCCGTCGGCCTGGTCCTGCTCGCCATCCCCGCGCTGCTGCCCGGCAGCCTCAGCGAGGTGCAGGGCGCCAAGATCTGGATCCGCATCGGCGGCTTCTCCATCCAGCCGGGCGAGTTCGCCAAGCTGGCGCTGGTCGTCTTCTTCGCCGGCTATCTGGTGGCCAAGCGCGACGTGCTGGCGCTGGCCGGGCGGCGGCTGCTCTTCATCGACCTGCCCAGGGCCAGGGACCTCGGCCCCGTCCTCATCACCTGGGGGCTCAGCCTGCTCGTCCTGGTCTTCGAGAAGGACCTGGGCACCTCGCTGCTGCTGTTCGGGACGTTCATCGCGATGCTCTACATCGCGACCCAGCGCACCTCTTGGGTGCTGATCGGCGTGCTCCTCTTCGTCGGCGGCGCCTTCCTCGCCGGGCAAGTCTTCGACCACGTCGGCGCCCGCTTCGACGCCTGGCTCGATCCGAGCAACCCGATCTACTACGGCAACGACCCCGTCTGCCTGAAGGATCCGCCGGGCGACCCGATGTGCAGCAAGAGCTTCCAGATCATGCAGGGCCTGTTCGGGTTCGGCGCGGGCGGCATCCTGGGCACGGGGCTCGGCGAGGGCAACCCCCAGCTGATCCCGCTGTCGTTCTCCGACTTCATCTTCGCCGCGACCGGCGAGGAGCTGGGCCTGACCGGCCTGATGGCGCTGCTCATGATGTACGCCCTGCTGGTCGAGCGCGGCCTGCGCACCTCGCTGGCGGCCCGCGACCCGTTCTCCAAGCTCCTGGCGGGCGGCCTGTCGTTCATCCTGGCCTGGCAGGTCTTCATCATCGTCGGCGGTGTGACGAATCTCATCCCCCTGACCGGCCTGGTCACCCCGTTCATGTCCCAGGGTGGCTCGGCGTTGCTGGCTAACTGGATCCTTATCGCGCTATTGGTACGCATGTCAGATGCGGCCCGGCGGCCTCCGCCCCAGGCGATCCAGAACGAAGGACTGACGCAGGTGTTCCAGCGATGAACAGCACTCTGAAGCGCGTGGCGGTGGCCTGCCTGGCCATGTTCGCGCTCCTGATGATCAACGTGAACTACCTGCAGGCGGTGAAGGCGGAGAACCTGCGCGGCGACGCCCGCAACACCCGCAACTTCTACGAGCGCTACGCCATCGAGCGCGGCCGGATCACGGCGGGCGGCAAGGTGCTCGCGCAGTCCGTCGAGACCAAGGACCCCCGGTTCAGGTTCCTCAGGCAATACCCCGAGGCCAGGCTCTACGCCCACGTCACCGGCTTCTTCTCGCCGGAGAGCGAGAGCGCCGTCGAGAGGTCCGAGAACCAGCTGCTCAACGGCTCCAGCGCCGACCTGCTGCTGCGGCGGAGCATCGACCTGTTCACCGGCGAGCCGACCAGGGGCGCCAACGTCGATCTCACGATCAACCCCAAGGCGCAGAAGGCGGCCTACGACGCGCTGCGGCAGAGCGGCAAGCGCGGCGCGCTCGTGGCGCTCGACCCGAAGACGGGCGGGATCCTGGCGATGGTCTCGCTGCCCACCTACGACCCGACCGAGCTGTCCGGCACCGACAAGGGCAAGGTCTTCCCCCGCTTCGACGAGCTGGCCAAGGAGAAGGGCCAGCCGCTGCTCAACCGCACGATCGCGCAGACCTACCCGCCCGGCTCGACGTTCAAGGTCGTGACCATGGCGGCCTACCTGGAGGACGACTCCTCGCGCGGGCCGCAGACCACCGTGGACGCGCCGCAGCGGCTGCCGCTGCCCAACACGAACATCAGCCTGCCCAACTACGGCGGCGCGGCCTGCGGCTCCGGCTCGGTCACGCTGACGTACGCGCTGGAGAAGTCCTGCAACACGCCGTTCGGCAAGATCGGCATGGACCTGGGCTACGACAAGATGAAGGAGCAGACCGAGAAGTTCGGCATGGGCCAGCCGGTCGCCGTGCCGATGTCGGTCACCGCCAGCGACTTCGGCCCGGAAGAGGACAAGGCGGCCCTGGCCATGGCCTCGATCGGGCAGCGCAGCAACCGCATGACCCCGATGCAGATGGCCATGATCGCCGCGGGCATCGCCAATGACGGCAAGGTGATGAAGCCGTACCTGGTCAACAAGATCACCGACGCCAAGGGCGACACGATCAACCAGGCCGACCCCGAGGAGCTGTCGGAAGCGGTCAGCTCCGAGACGGCGGGCAAGCTGCGTGAGATGATGGTCAGCGTCGTCCAGAACGGCACCGCAAACCTGGCGCAGGTCCCAGGCGTCCAAGTAGCGGGTAAGACGGGCACCGCGGAGACGGCCGACGGCCAGCCACCGCATGCCTGGTTCATCTCCTTCGCGCCTGCCGAGGACCCGAAGGTGGCCCTGGCGGTCATCGTCGAGTCCGGTGCTGCCAACGTCGGTGCGGAGGCGACCGGCGGCCACACCGCCGCGCCGATCGCAAAGGCCGTGCTGGAGGCGGTGCTGAACAAGTGAGTGACGGTAACCTGCTGGGTCATGCGGCTCCGTAACCGCTATCTCCTGATCTCCCGCATCGCCACAGGCGGTATGGGGGAGGTCTGGCGCGCCCGTGACGAGTTGCTCGGGCGCGAGGTGGCGGTGAAGATCCTGCGCAGCCACATCTACGCCGACCCCACTTTCCGTGAGCGGTTCAGGAACGAGGCGCGCATCACCGCGGCCCTGGCCGACCCGGGAGTGGCGCAGATCTTCGACTACGGCGAGCAGAGCGACCTGGCCTATCTCGTGATGGAGCTGGTGCACGGCGAGCCGCTGTCGGCGATCCTGGCGCGCAACCGCTCCATCGGGCCCGAGGTGACGCTGGACGTGGTGGGCCAGACGGCCAAGGCGCTGCACGCCGCGCACACCTCCGGGATCATCCACCGCGACATCAAGCCGGGAAACCTGCTGGTCACCTCAGAGGGGACCATCAAGGTCACGGACTTCGGCATCGCGCGGGCCCTGGAGGCGGCTCCGGTCACGCAGACGGGCACGGTGCTGGGCACGGCCCAGTACGTCAGCCCCGAGCAGGCCCAGGGGTTCCCGCTCACTCCCGCGACCGACCTCTACTCGCTGGGCGTGGTGGCCTACGAGTGTCTGGCCGGGCGCACGCCGTTCCGCGGCGACAGCCAGGTGGCGATCGCGCTGCAGCACCTCAACGAGCACCCGCCGCCCCTCGGGGTGGACGTGCCCGCGCCGGTGCGCGAGCTGGTCATGTCGCTGCTGTCGAAGGACCCCGCGCGGCGCCCGGCCTCGGCGCTGGAGGTGGCCGACCGGGCCTACCTGCTGCGCGAGTCGCTGGCCAGCGCCGAGCAGGGCGCCGACCTCAGCATGCTCACCGACCCGGGAGGCTTCCGGGTACGCGAGCCGGCTCCGGAGGACGAGCAGGAGACGGACCACCTCCACTCGGCCACCACGCCGCAGGAGCCGGCCGTGGGAAAGCGCCACAGGAGGACGCTGGCCCTGGTGGCCACCGCGGGCTGCGCGGCCGCGGTCGGGCTCAGCGCCATCACGTTCGCCGACCGGCAGCCCACGCAGCCCACGCCGGACGTGGCCGAGCCGACCAGGTCGGCGGTGGCGCCGCCGGACCGGGCGACACCCTTGCCCACGAAAAGACGTACCAAGCGGCCTTCCGTGGTTCCGGTGAAGTCACCGAGGCCTATACCCTCGCGGTCAGCTACGGTAAGCAAGTCGGCAACACCCACCAAGAAGCCGACACCGAAACCGACCCCGACCACCCGTACCCCTACGCCCACACCGACCCCAACGCCCACCACTACACCCAAAACTCCGACACCCACCGCCTCGCCGGACCCGGGTGATACAAACCCGCCCAAGGAGGAGACGTGATGCGCTTTGGGGTCGATGATGGACACCGGCGGCCCCCCGAGCAGGCCGGTACCCAAGATGAACGGTAAGGGACAGTGCAGGAAATGACTCAGCCTCGGCTACTCGGAGGTCGCTACGAGCTCGACGGTGTCGTCGGGCGCGGCGGCATGGCCGAGGTGTATCGTGCCCGAGACATCCGGCTGGACCGCATAGTCGCGATCAAAACCCTCCGGTCCGACCTGGCGCGCGATCACACCTTCCAGGCCCGCTTCCGCCGCGAGGCACAATCGGCCGCCTCTCTGAACCACCCGGCCGTCGTCGCGGTCTACGACACCGGCGAAGACGGTACCGAAGGCACCCCCGTGCCGTACATCGTGATGGAGTACGTCGACGGCCGGACGCTGCGCGACCTGCTGCGCCAGGACCGGCGGTTGCTGCCGGAGCGCGCGGTCGAGCTGGTCGACGGCATCCTGCGAGCCCTCGACTACAGCCACCGCGGCGGCATCGTGCACCGCGACATCAAGCCGGCCAACGTGATGATCACGCGCGCCGGCGACGTCAAGGTGATGGACTTCGGCATCGCGCGCGCGATGGCCGACTCCGCGGCCACGATGACGCAGACGGCGCAGGTGATCGGCACCGCCCAGTACCTGTCTCCCGAGCAGGCGCGGGGCGAGCGGGTCGACGCGCGCAGCGACATCTACTCCACCGGTTGCCTGCTCTACGAGCTGCTGACCGGGCAGCCACCGTTCACCGGCGACTCTCCCGTCGCGATCGCCTACCAGCACGTGCGCGAGGACCCGATCCCGCCGTCGCAGATCGACCGCGACATCCCCCCGTGGGCCGACGCGATCGTGCTCAAGGCCATGGCCAAGGACCCTGCCCACCGCTACCAGAGCGCGGGCGAGATGCGGGCCGACATCCAGCGGGCGATGTCCGGGATGCCGACCGACGCCCAGACGATGGCCATGAACGGCAACTTCAACCAGGGCACGCGGATGATGACCGCGACCCAGGCGGGACAGGGCCCGGCCACGCAGCGCACCACCGCGGTCCCACCCTACGAGTACGACGAGGGTGGCAGTGGCGGCGGCGGCCGTGGCGGGCGGCGCAGGGCGAGCGGCGGCGGGAACAACGCCGTCAAGACCGCGCTGTGGATCATCGTCCCGCTGGCGATCATCGGTGCGTTCATCGGGGTCGGCTACTCGGTGTTCGGGTCGAAGGGCACTCCGGCCGCCACGCAGGTCACGATCCCGTCGCTGGCCAGCCAGGAGCGCGCGTACGCGGAAGAGCAGCTCAAGAACCTCGGGCTCACCGTCCAGGTGGTGCAGGAGTCCAGCGACGACGTCGACAAGGGCAGCGTCATCAAGACCGACCCTCCCGAGAACTCCAAGGTCGACAAGGGCTCCCCGGTCAAGCTGGTCATCTCGAAGGGCCCGGAGAAGGTCAAGGTGCCCGACGGCCTCATCGGCCAATCGCAGGAAGACGCCATGAAGACGCTGGAGGACGCGGGCCTGCGCGGCACGGTCAAGACCAAGATCTCCAGCAAGTCGCAGGGCACGGTCATCGACACCAGTCCCAAGGCCGGCGAGGCGATCGAGAAGGGCGGCGCGGTCACCCTCTACGTGCCCAAGGAGCTCGGTGAGGTGCCCAGCGTGATCGGACTCACGGAGGCGGACGCCAAGGCCCAGATCAAGGCCGCCGGCTTCAAGTCCAGGGTCGTCCCGCAGCCGAACGAGCAGCCCGAGGGCACGGTCATCCAGCAGAACCCGGGTGAGGGCGCCAAGCAGGCACCGGGCACGACCATCACGATCGTGGTGTCCACAGGTCCCGGCCTGGACACGAACAACCCGCAGCCCACCACGGAAGCGCCGACGGACACGCCCACGGACGACCAGACGGACTTCCCGTCCGACGGCGACGAGCCGACCGACGACAACCCGATCGGTGACGACGGCCTCGGAGGCAACGGCAACTGAGACATGAAGAAGGGCCGCCCGGGAACGGGCGGCCCTTCTTCATGTCGTCGCTGACACAAGAACGCCCCCGCCGCTCGGGGGCAACGGCGGGGACGTTCACTTGGTAGTCGCTCGCCGGGGGACATTTGTTACAAGATTCCTCGCAGCCAATTCTGGAGCAGCCGGTGGCCGTGCTCCGACAGCACGGACTCGGGGTGGAACTGGATGCCCTCGATGGGCGCCTCACGGTGGCGCAGGCCCATGATGACGCCGTCACCGGTGCGGGCGGTCACGTCGAGCACGTCGGGGACGGTCTCGGGCAGCACGGCGAGCGAATGGTAGCGGGTCATCCGCACGGGCGAGGGCAGCGTCTCGAACACGCCCTTGCCGTCGTGGGTGACGGGGCTGGTCATGCCGTGGACGAGCTCGGGCGCGCGGGACACGGTGGCGCCGTAGGCGACGGCGATGGCCTGGTGGCCGAGGCAGACGCCGAGCAGCGGCCGGCGGCTCTCGGCCGCGTGGTGAACCAGGGGCACGCTCACTCCGGCCGCCTCGGGGGTGCCCGGGCCCGGGCTGATCAGGACGCCGTCGAAGCCGTCGGCGTCGCTCACGCGTACGTCGTCGCGCGGCCGTACGTCGCAGTCGGCGCCCAGCCCGCGAAGGTACTGCACGATGGTGTGGACGAAGCTGTCGTGGTTGTCCACGACCAGCACGCGGCTCATTTCCTCACGCTCACCTCGTCGAGTGTCACCATGGGCTCGAGTAGCGGAAACACGACATACCAGAGTACGACCCCCACGGCGGCGACCATCACGGCGGCCGTCAGCAGCTTGGTCCGCGCGGTGCCGGGCAGCTTGCGCCAGAGCCAGGCGTACATGTCACTCCTCGTCCTCGGTCGCGTCCTTGAGCACCCCGTAGACGATCAGGCGCTCGGCGGCCGAGTATTCGGGGTGGCAGGTGGACAGCGTGATGAAGGCCCGGATAGGGCGGATGTCGGGCTTGCCGGGCACGGGGGCGAACACGTCGACCTCATCGGGTTTCACGATGTCCTGAGAGGTCACCCGATACGTGTACGTGGTGCCGCCGGCCTCCACGACGATCTCGTCGTCGCGTTCGAGCTCGTCGATCTCGTTGAACGGGGCCGCGTACGTGGTGCGGTGCCCCGACACCACGAAGTTGCCGACCTGGCCCGGCAGGGCGCTGTCCGGGTAGTGTCCCGGGCCCTTCTTCAGGTGCTCGGTGTCCACACCCTCGACCACGGCGTACTCGTAGTCGCGGCCCAGCTTGGGGATGCGCAGCAGCGCCATGGGCCTGCCCGGCTCGGGCTTGACCGCCTTCCGCGTCGCCAACTGGCGCTGGAGCAGCCGCTGCTGGCTCTGGGTGTACGCGCCGGTGCCCCAGAGCAGGTACGCGCAGAACAGCATCATGATCAGGCCCGCGGTGATGCTCGTCTCTCCCACGGCCCGCAGCGTGGCCCGCATGCGATCAGCGTATTCGGGTCAGAAGCCGCAACCGGGGATCGCCATGTCCCGCGCGTGGCGGCTATCCTGGACCACACTTCAATTAGGCTTACCGAAGAGCCTGTGGACGATCCGGAAGCCCAGGCCCTCAGCAGGAGTTACCAGTGCCCAAGCCCAAGGCTCGCAAGAAGGCGGTCTACACGCCGCCGCAGAGATCGCAGCAGGTCAAGGTCAGCCCCCGCTGGCTGGCACCCACGATGGTCGCGGCGTGGATCATCGGCATCCTGTGGATCGCGATCTACTACGTCGCACCACGGGCGCCCTTCCTCAGCGACCTCCAGAACTGGAACCTGCTGATCGGGTTTGTTTTCATCATCTTCGGGGTGGTGCTTTCCACCCGCTGGCGTTAGTTCTTTCCACAGCCTTTTCCACAGCCTGGGGAAGTCACACCGCGCTCATGATGGCCGACACCCTGACCATCACGAGCACTGCGAGCACGGCCAGCGCTCCCACGATCGCCAGCACCTGCCACAGGGGCTTGCTGTTCTTGGGAGCGTAGGCCAGCGCGCCCGCCAGCACCGATCCCGTGATCAGGCCGCCGATGTGGCCCGTCCAGCTGATGCCGGGCACGATGAAGGTGATCGCGAGGTTGATCGCGATGAGCGCGGCGATGCCGCGTACGTCCATGTTGAGCTTGCGCCCGACCACGAACACGGCGCCGAACAGGCCGAAGATGGCCCCTGACGCGCCGACCGTCGGCTGGTTGAGGGCATCCATCCAGAGGCTCAGCACCGAGCCGCCGATCGCGCTGATGACGTAGATCGCGAGGTAGCGGACGTGACCGAAGGCGCGCTCGAGGTAGGGGCCGACGACGTAGAGCGCCCAGCAGTTGAACAGGATGTGGAAGATGCTGCCA
Source organism: Nonomuraea sp. NPDC051941 (assembly GCF_044593615.1). Classification (NCBI taxonomy): domain Bacteria; kingdom Bacillati; phylum Actinomycetota; class Actinomycetes; order Streptosporangiales; family Streptosporangiaceae; genus Nonomuraea; species Nonomuraea sp. NPDC051941. The sequence continues at coordinate 28,821 of NZ_JBIUCF010000015.1, read as the reverse complement.
TGCACGAACGCGACGGTGATCAGCCGGTAGAACTCGCCGAGCACGGCCACCCGCGCCGGGAACATCTCCAGCTCCGCGGTGACGCGCTCGCCGGTGAGGTATTGGGCGCCGAAGACCAGGACGTTGAGGACCAGGATGGTGTACGTCACGATCGGCGTGCGTACGACGCTGCCGCCGAAGGTGGACTTCGCCTGGCGGATGCCCTTGTTGCCCTCGGCCACGCACTCAGGGCACTGGAAGCCCACGGCGGCGTCGCGCATGCAGTCGGGGCAGATGGGGCGCTCGCACCGCTGACACCGGACCCAGGTCTCCTTCTCAGGGTGCCGGTAGCACGTGGGCACCGCCTCAGCGGGCTGCTCGGGCTGCGGGGGCGGGCTGGGCGGCTGGCTGGTCATGACCGAAAGCCTATGGCTTACACGCCCTACCCGCGTGTCCCCACCCCTCGCCCCTCACCCCGAACCCCGCCACCGACCAGCGGAACGCGGCCCGCGACTGACGGACGGCGGCTCACGGGCGGCGGACAGCGGATGGCGGACAGCGGCTGGTCGACGGCGGACGGTCGACGGCGGCTAGGCGACGGAACGCGGCGGCCCTAAGGCCCAGCGTCACCGCACGGCGACGACCACACCGCCGCACCATCGAGACGCCACACCCGCCTTCACTGCGCCGCGTCGGCGAGGTGGGGTGCGTTGGAGCCCGGCGCCATCGTGCGGCGGCCAGTGCGCTGGCTCGTTCATGGCGCCACGTCGGCCGTGTGAGCGTGTGGTGCCCGCTTGGGCTGGGGTGCCGATGTCCGCCGCTCCTGGGCGGGCAGGGCGGGCGGAGTGCCTCCTACGGGGGACGACCGGGAGGGAGGACGGCCGGGCCGAGCGCGACCGGGCCGTCCCGTCCCGAGAACGCCGCCGCAGGCGCGACCCCGAGCCGCCCGATAAGCGCCCGATGGGGGACACGGCCCCGAGGCGCCCGAGAAACGTCCGAAGGGGGATACGACCCCAAGCCGGACCAATGAGCGCCCGATGGGGATGTAGCCCCTAGCCGACCCGATAAGCGCCCGGTGGGATGGGCCCCGGGCCGGACGGATAAGCGTCCGGCGGGACGTAGCCCCGGGCCGGCCTGAGGGCCGGCCGGTGGGGGCATGGGTGGGGCCGCCCCACGGCCTTGTGGGTGGGGCGGGGGTGGGTGGTGGGTCAGGCGGGGACGCGGTCGATGGTGACGGACTCGATGACGACGTCCTCCGCCGGGCGGTCCCGGCGGTCGGTCTGGGTCTTGGCGATGGCGTCCACGACGTCCTGGCCCTCGATCACCTCACCGAAGATCGTGTGCCTGCCGTTCAGGTGCGGCGTCGGCACGACCGTGATGAAGAACTGGGATCCGTTCGTCCCCTTGCCGAAGCGGACGCCCGCGTTGGCCATGGCCAGCAGGTACGGGCGGTTGAAGTACAGCTCCGGGTGGATCTCGTCGTCGAACTCGTAGCCCGGGCCGCCGGTGCCCTGGCCGAGCGGGTCGCCGCCCTGGATCATGAATCCGGAGATCACCCGGTGGAAGATCGTCCCGTCGTAGTAGCGTGCGGTGCTCTTCTCCCCGGTGCCCGGGTGCGTCCACTCTCGCGAGCCTTCTGCGAGCTCGACGAAGTTGCGCACCGTTTTCGGGGCTCTGTTGGGGAAGAGCTCCACCTTGATTTTTCCACGATTGGTCTGCAGGTTTGCGATCAGCTTCTCAGCCACGAGACAGCCGCCCCCTCTATGTACAGGGTTAGTTCTGTGATGTTTTGAGGACTATGGCCGTAAGGCCTCCAGAGCCATCCTCCCACGGCTCGCCATGATTGAGCCGCCTTGTCCAGGGAAGGTCAGGCTCGGGGCCCCAACGACAGGGGAGGTTGTCGTGTCCCTGACAATGAAAAGACGCCGCGTGGTCATAGAGGTACCCGCCACGTGGACGGGCCGAATGAAGGCCCGGGCCGTGCGAACCGGCCACCTGATGGCGCCCGTGGCGGACCAGGCCAAGATGGCCGCCGCCCAGCGCCTCGAGGACGCCCGCTACTGGGCGGCGCCACGGATTCACTCCGCGGCGCACGGGTTCGAGGATCAGGTCGCTCCCAGGGTCAGCTCCATGCTGATCACGGCGGCCAGGAAGATCGACCCCACGCCCACGCGGTCGCGGCGATGGCCGACGCTCGTTCTGCTGACCGGCCTCGCGGTGGGGGCGATCGGTTACATGTTCTATCGCCGCAACGCCCAGCAGTGGACCGAGCACATGAAGGACTCCGCCTCCGATGCGTCACGTTGGGCCAGTGAGAAGGCCGACAGGACCGCCGAGCCTGCGGACCGGATGGCGGGCCGTGTGTCCGACAAGGCAGATGAGGCATCTCGCAAGATGTCCTGATCCGGTGCTGCCGGAAGGGGAGCGCGTCCTCGGTTGATCCCGAGGGCGCGCTTCCCGTTTCCGGACCCCCGTTGACTAACCACCAAGCGCTTGCTACAAACCCGGCATGGCGCTGTCTCCCTTAGACGACTACCCCGTCCACCAGGCCGCGCAGGTCATGCGGCACGTCGCCACCTCCGACCGCAACTTCTACGACCGCTACTACTTCAACTGCCACCCCGGCACCGACGAGCTCATGCTGATCGTCGGCCTCGGCCAGTATCCCAACCTGGGCGTCACCGACGCCTTCGCCTGCGTACGCCACGGAGACCTGCACCGCGTCGTACGGGCCTCCCGCGAGCTGGGAACCGACCGGATGAACACCGAGATCGGCCCGTTCCGCGTCGAGGTGCTCGAAGGGCTCAAGCGGCTCAGGGTGGTCCTGGAGCCGAACGAGCATGGCCTGTCCTTCGACCTGCTCTGGGAGGGCACGATCCCGGCGACGCTGGAGCCGCGGCACTTCCTGCGGTGGCAGGAGCGGGTCATGTTCGACTCGGTACGCCTGGCACAGACGGGGCGCTGGTCCGGAAATATCAGGATCGGCGAGGAGGACATACCGGTCACGCCCGACCGCTGGCAGGGCACCAGGGACCGCTCCTGGGGCATCAGACCGGTCGGCGAGCCCGAGCCGCCCGGCATCCAGACCAAGAACGCGGGCACGTTCTACTGGCTCTACACGCCCATGCAGTTCGACGACCACGCCATTCTCTGCATCATCCAGGAGGACGAGCGCGGCCGCCGGATGCTGGAGGAGGCCGTACGCGTCTGGCCCGACGGCCGCGAGGAGGAATACCTCGGCAGACCGGACTACCGCCCGGTCTACGCCCCCGGCACCCGCGACGTCGTGGAGGCCACGATCACCTTCTCGCCTCCCGGCGGCAAGCCGTTCGACGTGCGCTGCACCCCGATCCTGCCGGTGCACCTCATGGTCGGCACCGGGTACGGCCTGGAGCCGGACTGGAAGCACGGCATGTACCAGGGTGAGGGGCCGGTCGTGCAGGGCGTGACGTACCGGCTGCCCGACGACGCCGCCAGAATGTGGGGCATGGTGGACGCCGTCGGGCGCTTCGAGTACGACGGGCTCGTCGGCCACGGCCTCTACGAGTACTGGGCGCTCGGACCGCACCCGTCCTTCCCGGAATGACCTAGTCGGTCTTCTCGCAGATGATCTTCACTGCCTTGATGGCGACCGACGGCGCGTCCAGCTTCTCGCCGGGCTTCGCCGGCTGAGCCGGCTGAGCGGGCTGGGCGGGCATGGCCTGCACGCCCTCGGGCAGCTTGCCGTCCTCCGGGAGGGGTACGGTCTTGGTCACCTCCAGCATCTCGCCGTCCTCCGGGACGGGCACGGCCTTCGTCACCGCCAGCCCCTCGCCCTCCTGCGTGACGGTCCCGGCCCGGGCCCCATCCAGCGGCGGCGCCTCGCCGTCGGGAAGGGCGTCGACCTTCACCGTGTCCCTGGGCTTGAACTCGCGCACCTTGCCGTCAGGCCCGACGATCTTGTCGGCCGGGACAGCTCGCGAGAATTCGGCCACCTCGACGGTTTTGCCGTCGGCCGTCTTGCAGGTCACCTTCGCCCCGGCGGTGCCCGGGGTCTCGTCGGCCATGGCGGAGCCGGTCAGGCCGGTGATGGCGAGTACGGCGACCGCGCCGAGCAGCGCGAGACGACGCTTGAACATGGGTTCTCCTCACTGAGATCGGTCGAACGCCTCCGAGACTGGCCCGGTGTACCTGAAGTGATCCTGAAGAGGCCCTAAATGATCTTCAGGTTGGCTTTAGGTGGCCTGAGGCACCCTGGTCGGTGTGCGAGTGCTACTGGTGGAGGACGAGGAGCGGCTGGCCGACCTGGTGAAGGGCGGCCTGGCGGGCGAGGGCTTCGCCGTGGACGTGGCCCATGACGGGCGTGACGGCCTGTGGATGGCCACCGAGAACGCGTACGACGTGATCGTCCTGGACGTGATGCTGCCCAGGATGAACGGCTACGCCGTCTGCGCCAAGCTGCGCGAGGCGGGCGACTGGACGCCGATCATGATGCTCACGGCCAAGGACGGCATCTACGACGAGGCCGAGGCGCTCGACAACGGGGCCGACGACTACCTGGCCAAGCCGTTCTCGTACGTGGTGCTGCTGGCCAGGTTACGGGCGCTGGTGCGGCGGGGCGGGCGGGAGCGGCCCGTGTCGATCACCGTGGGAGACCTGGTGGTGGACCCGGCGGCGCTGAAGTGCCGCAGGGGCGAGGTGGAGATCGGGTTGACGCCCAAGGAGTTCGCGGTGCTGCACGCGCTGGCCCGCCGGTCCGGCGAGGTCGTGTCCAAGGGCGAGCTGCTGGCCCAGGCCTGGGACTTCTCCTACGACGGCGACCCGAACATCGTCGAGGTCTACATCAGCGCCCTGCGCCGCAAGATCGACACGCCTTTCGGGCGGACGACGCTCATGACGGTCCGCGGCGCGGGCTACCGGTTGGAGGCGGCATGAGCCCACTGCGCAAGGCGTCGGCCGCGCTCTCGTCCGTACGGCTGCGGGCGACCGCCGCCGCGACCCTGGTGGTGGCCCTCGCTCTGGGCCTGGCCGCGCTGGCGCTGGTGGCGGTGCTGCGCGGCACGCTGGAGAACAACGCCGACGCCGAGGCCACCAGGAAGGCCGTGGCGGCGGCGCCGTACGCGGAGACGCTGGACTTCGTGCGCGCCACGCCGCTCTCGCCCGGCGTCGCGGCACCCGCGGACACTCTCGACGAGAGCTCGATCGCCATCACCAAAGACGTGACCGAGCGGGGCAAGGCCGAGCCGCTCGCGATCGTCGGGAAGAGCGGCACCGTCCAGCTGCGCGACGGCACGACGGCCACGATCGCCGACCCCGACGTCCTGCTGACCGACGACAAGAGCGCCTCGGCCACCGAGTGGGCGGCGCCGCAGAAGTACGCCGTCGCCGGCGTCAAGGTGGCCACCGTGGGCGGCCCCGCCATGGTCTGGTCGCGCGTCCCCCTGGAGGGCACCGAGAAGGCGCTGCAGACGCTCTACGGCGCGCTGCTGCCCGGCGTGCCCGCCGTGCTGCTCGTGGTGGCCGGGATGACGTGGATCTCGGTGGGCCGCGCGCTGGCCCCCGTGGCCGCCATCCGGGCCAAGGTCGCCGACATCACGGCCCGCGACCTGCACCAGCGCGTGCCCGTACCCGGCTCGAAGGACGAGATCGCCTCCCTGGCCACCACCGTGAACGGCACCCTCGACCGCCTGGAGACGGCCGTGGACACGCACAAGCGGTTCGTCGCGGACGCGGCGCACGAGCTGCGCAGCCCCATCGCGACCCTGCGCGCCCGCCTGGAGCTGGCCGAGCCCAGCGAGCTGACCAGGGAGGCGCTGGCCGACGTCGAACGCCTGCAGTCCCTGGCCGCCGATCTGCTCATCCTGGCCAAGCTGGACGCGGGTGAGCCGCTGCGCGCGGCCGAGCTGGACCTCGGCCAGGTGGCCGCCGAGGAGTCGGTACGCGCCAGGCGGCGGCCCGAGGTGCGCCTGGAGCTGGACATCGAGCCGGACGTGGTGATGAAGGGCTCCCGGGCCCACCTCGACCGCCTGATGACGAACCTGGCCGACAACGCCGTCCGGCACGCCGCCTCCACCGTGCGGGTGCTTGTACGCGCCGAGGAGGATCAGGCCGTGCTGGAGGTGCGGGACGACGGGCCCGGGATCCCGCCGGAGCAGCGGGAGGCGGTCTTCGCCCGGTTCACCAGGCTGGACGAGGCGCGCGCCAGGGACGCGGGCGGCGCCGGGCTGGGGCTGCCGATCGCGCGGGACATCGCGCACCTGCACGGTGGCACGCTCGTGTACGCAGATTCCGGATTTATCGCCAAATTTCCCCTGAACCACTGAAGATCTGCAAACGTGTGAGTGGTTGAAGGAGGCAACAATGCTCACACGCCGCGCATTGATCACCAGAGGCAGCGCCGCGGGCGCAGGAGTCGTGTTCCTGTGGCCGCGCCCGGCAGAGGCGGAAGCGGAGGCGGCCAAGCCCGTCCTCGCCACCACCAAGAGCATCCCGGTAGGGGGCGGGAAGATCGTCCAGGGCAAGTACGTGATCACCCAGCCGAGGAAGGGCGTCTACAAGTGCTTCAGCGCCAAGTGCACCCACCAGGGCTGCACGGTGGCGAGCGTCAGCCGTGGCACGATCAACTGCCCGTGCCACGGCAGCAAGTTCAGCGCCTCGACGGGCGCGGTGGTGAACGGCCCCGCCAAGAAGCCGCTCGCCGGCAAGAAGATCAAGGTCTCGAAGGGGAAGATCAGGCTGGCTTGATCGGCAACGCGTAGGTGGTGCTGCGCTTGGTGATCTCGAAGCCGGCGCGGGCGTACACGTTCACGGCCCCCGTGGGGTTGTCGGCGTCCACCCCGAGCCCGGCGCTCTCGTAGCCCTGATCTCCGAACGCGGCAAGGGCGTGCCCGATCAGCGTGCTCGCCACGCCCTTGCCGCGCCACTCCCGCAGCGTGCCGATGATCTGGATCCACGCCTGGCGCTCGCCGCGCCGGGCGGCGGCCTCGAAGAAGTGCGTGATCAGCACCCCGACCGGGCGGCCGTCGGCCAGGGCCACGAACGACGACTCGGGGCGGAAGTTCCTGGAGCCGGTCATCATGGCGCGCCAGCTCTCGGACGTGTGCCGCACGCTGCCCCAATGGTCGAGGAACGACTCGTTGCGCACGAGGCGGGCGCCTTCGTCCAGTTCGGGCGACCAGGCGGCGATGGAGACTCCCTCCGGCGGCCGCACCGGGGGCAGGTCGCCCGGCAGGCTCCGCTCCATGCGGGCGAACCACCGTACGGCCGTGAGTCCGGCCCCCTCCACCAGCGCGGCGAGGTCGGACCGGCCGTCGGGGACGTCGACGTGGAGCTCCAGAGGGACGCCGGGGTGAGCCCGCTCGCTCACCCCCGGCGCCGTCCGGATGCTCCAGTCCATGATGTGCCTGCCGAGCCCCTGCCCGCGGTAGGCGGGGTGCACGCCTCCCGACAGGCGCATCATGTGCAGGTCGTCGGCGGTCTGCCTGACGGGGAGGTAGCCGAAGGCCACGATCCGGTCGCCGTCCCTGGCCGCGAGCGTGCCCGTGTCCAGCTCGATGAGGTGGCTGGAGACCTGCTCCGCCACGTCGTCGACGTCGTGGACCTCGCCGGTCCTGTCCTCGGCCTCCATGGCGGCCCAGAGCTCGGCCAGAGCCTGGACGTCCGCCCCGGTCAGCGGTCCCCATTCCATGACCGGCAGCCTAGGCGAGCCTGGTGGCGCACCCCAACCGGGTTCCGATGTCGGCCAGGCCCTCGGCGAACGACCGGCGCGTACGTTCGCGGAACCCGATGAACAGCCGGTTGGCCAGGGCGACGGCCCAGTGGTTGCCGGCCACGTTGTAGACGCGGTGGACCAGGCGCGTGCCCCCGTGGTCGGGGGTGACCGACCACTCGCCGCGGTACCACCAGCCGCCCTGGTAGGCCAGGACGTGCTCGCCCAGCTCCGTCCTCGGTATGGCCCGTACGATCTCCGGCCACACCCGCTCGACCGGAGCCTCGATCACTCCGGTGACCTCGACGATGAGCCGCCTGCTCACGGCGCGCTCACCCGCGTGTTCTGGAAGGAGGCGAAGCGCCAGCCCTCGGCCGTGCGGAGCGCGGTCAGCGTGACGACGGACCGGCGGCTCGGGTCGGCCGCGCCGTTCACGGACGAGCCACCGCCCACGATCACCAGCGCGACGTCGTCGGTGAGCGGCTTGATCAGCGGCTCGCCGCCGCCCCCTTCGAGCTTGATGCCGAGCTTGAACAGCTCGCGGTGGGCCTCCTCGATGGCCTGCCGGCCCTCCAGGTGCTGACCGAAGAACGTGATGTAGTCGGCGTCCTCGGTGAAGAGACCGGCGTAACCCTCGGCGTCCCCGGAGTTCCAGGTCTCCGCGATCCGCGCGAGGAGCCGAACGATCTCTGTGGACATGGCACTGCTCCCTGTGTCGCGGCGCCTATCCTGTGAATGCGAGTTCGGGCAGGGCAGGCGCCTTGTTCGGATTTCCGGCCGCCGGGGTGTTGGCGCACCCCGGCGGCCTTTCTCACATCTCGACCGTTGTCTCCCAGTCGAGCTCTCCTTTGTCGAGCCGGTCGAGCAGCCCCCTGATCCAGCCCAGCTCGGCGGTGTAGAGCGCCTGCTCGCACTCCACCTCCAGCATGAGGATCGCGGGCAGGCCGCTGTCGGCCATGGCTCGCAGGTGGGCCTCCATCCCGGCGAGGACGCCCTCGATCGTGGCAGCGCGCCCGCGCAGCGCCCGCTGCGCCTCGGCGAGCGGCAGGCAGCCGATGAGCGAGACGGCCGCGACGAAGGCGCGCCGGTCGGGATCGGGTTTCTCCAGGAGCTGCCGCAGCCGGGTGACCAGCTCCTTGCGGCCCTCGTCGGTGATCTCGTAGACCGTGCGCTCGGGCCTGCGGCCCTCGCGGTCGGTCTTCGAGGGGACGATCAGCTCGTCCTTGGCCAGCCGCTCCACCGCGTGGTAGAGACTGCGCGGCAGGCCGGTGATGTAGTCCTTGTGCGTGTCGATGATGAACCGGTGCAGCTCGTACGGGTGGCTCGGGCGCACGGTGAGCAGGGCCAGCACGGTCAGGCCGACCAAGCTGTGGCGTTGCGCCATGATGCCTCCCTCCATATTGCACTTTGCAATATAACTCAGACATCCAGCTGCAGGAAGGTCCGCTCGATCGCCTGCCTGGCCACGTCCTCCGGATAGGGGAAGAGCTTGATCAGGTCACGCAGCCCCTCCACGTGGGCCCGCCTGGCCAGCTCGGCCACGAGGGCCAGCTCGGCCTGCTGCGCCTGCGCGAACGCCCGGTCCACGACCGCGCCGTGCCCCGGCACGATCACCTGGTCGGGCAGCTCGTCCAGCATCGCCGCCGTGGTGAGCGGCCAGTCGAGCGGGTACGAGTCGCTGAACGCCGGCGGCGCCCCTTCCTCCACCAGGTCGCCCGCGAACACCACGCCCGCGTCCGGCACGTGCACGACCACGTCGTTGCTGCTGTGCCCGAGCCCGAAATGCTGCAGATGCACGATCCGCCCGCCGATGTCGAGGCTGGCCGCGCTCGTGAACGTGTGGTCCGGCGGCACGATCGTGATCTCCTCGAACTCCTCACGCTGCTCGGGCCGCCCCTTGATCATTACGGCACGCTGCTGCTCGCCGTACTGCTCGATCTCCTCGGCGCACCTGACGTGGCCCCAGATCTCGGCGGGCCGGAAGATCGCGTTGCCGAAGTAGTGGTCGAAGTGGGAATGGCTGTTGACGACCGTCCACGGGCTGGCGGTGATCCTCCTGACCGCCTCGACCAGGTCACCGGCCTCCCGGTGTGAGGCGCGCGTGTCGAGGACCAGGCAGTGCCCGTCGCCCACGACCAGACCCACGTTCATGTCGTACGACTTGTGGCGCCGGACGTAGACCCGGTCGCCGACCTCCTGCCATTGCTCGTTCATGCCAACGAACCCTACTTTTAAGCCGCGTCATTTGAGGTATTCGAGCACCGCCAGCACCCTTCTGTGCCCGTCCGCGGCGGGCGGGAGGTCGAGCTTGGCGAAGATGTTCGCGATGTGCTTGGCCACGGCCGCCTCGGTGACGAACAGTTCCTTGGCGATCGACGCGTTCGTCCGCCCCTCGGCGATCAGGCCGAGCACCTCCTGCTCGCGCGGGGTGAGCCGGGCCAGCGGGTCGCGGCGCCGCCTGAGCAGCTGACGGACCACCTCCGGGTCCACGACCGTGCCCCCGGCGGCCACCCGGTCGAGCGCGTCGACGAACTCGCGCACGTCGCCGATGCGGTCCTTCAGCAGGTAGCCGATCCCGGCGCCGGCGCCCGGCTCCAGGAGCTCGGCGGCGTAGGTCTGCTCGACGTACTGGCTGAGCACCAGGACGGCCAGGTCCGGATGCCGCTCGCGCAGCTCCAGCGCCGCCCTCAGCCCCTCGTCGGCGAAGCCGGGCGGCATGCGCACGTCGGTCACCACGGCGTCGGGGCGGTGCTCGGCGACGGCGGCGAGCAGGGCGGGCGCGTCGCCGACGGCGGCGGCCACGGTGTGGCCGAAGCGTTCCAGCAGCCCGACCAGGCCCTCCCGCAGCAGGACGGCGTCCTCGGCGATCACTACGCGCACGGTATCTCCGCTCTCATCAGGGTCGGACCGCCGATCGGGCTCGACAGGGACAGCCTCCCGTCCACCACGGCCAGCCGGTCGGCCAGCCCGGTCAGCCCCGTGCCCCTGGCCGGGTCGGCCCCGCCCACGCCGTCGTCGAGCACCTCCACGACCAGCGTGCCGCCCTCGACCCGCCCGGTGACGGCGCCCCTGGTGGCCCGGCTGTGCTTGGCCAGGTTCGCGAGGGCCTCGCTGACCACGTAGTACGCGGTCACCTCCACGGGCGCGGGCAACCGGCCGGCCAGCTCCACGTCCACGTCCACGGGCACGGGCGAGCGCCCGGCCACGTCGCGGACCGCCGCGCCCAGCCCGCGGTCGGTGAGCACCTGCGAGTGCACGCCCCTGATCAGCTCGCGCAGCTCGGCGAGCGCCCGCTTGGCCTCCTCGTGTGCCTGCCCGACCATCCGGCCCGCGGGCGAGTCGTCCGGCAGGTCCAGCCGGGCCATGCCGAGCGCCATCGACAGGGAGACCAGCCGCTGCTGCGCGCCGTCGTGCAGGTCCCGCTCGATCCTGCGGCGCTCCGTCTCGAACGCGTCCACCAGCCGCGCCCGTGACCGCAGCACCTCGTTCAGCTCGGAGCCCTGCGGCGCGAGCACCGCGCGTACCATCGCCCCACGGGCGCCGCCCCAGGCGGTGATCGTGTACGCGGCCACGGGCAGCAGCAGCACGCCCGCCACGGAGCCCACGGCGGCGACGCCGGGCTCCGCCTCGGGCTGCACGACCGGCGAGAGCATCAGGACCACCGGCCCGCCCACCGTGAACCCCAGCATGATCAGGTCGATCCACCACAGCGCGAGCACCGTGATGACGGCCAGCCCGGCCTCCCGCCCGCGCCCGCCGGGCACCTCGGGCAGCGGCACGCCATCCACCAGCCGCAGCCTGCGCCGCTCGAACCAGGCGACGAGCGGCAGGCACAGCGCCAGCACGACCGGGGCCGCGACCACGCCGAGCGGGATCGTGGCGAACGCCGCGGCCCCGACGGCCACGCCGGGGACGGCGCTGGCCAGCAGGTACGCCGCGCACCGCCAGGGCCACGCGGAGCACAGGAAAGGCAGCGGCCGCTGCGTGAGCGCCTCCAGCGCGGTCCGGTTGAGCACTTTCTGACGGTATCCGCAGGTTGGCGGGCCAGGCAGTAGTGCTGGGTCTACTGTCCGAGGAAGCGGGTGAGCACCGGGGCCAGCGCCTTCGGGTCCACCATGTGCGTCTGGCCCTCGATGGTCTCGCGCAGGGCCCCCGGGACGAGCTCCGCGATCGCGTCGGCGGCGCGGGCGAAGAAGTCGCCGCCCCCGCCCACGAACGAGTCGGCGCCGGCCCCGCCCGTGGCCACCAGCGTGGGGCAGGCGATGCCGGGCAGGCGGTCGGCGGGCGGTCGGCCGTCGCCCAGGCAGGCGGCGTCGTACGCGAGCGTGGGCGCGATGGCTTCCAAACCCGGCCACATCGGCGACTCGCGGGCCTGCTCCACCATCTCCTCGGTGGCGCCCGCCGTCACCATGAACAGCGCGAACGCCTCGCCGCGGCGGCCCGCGGCCAGCAGCGCGCGGAGCCGGTCGGTGTACTCCCGCGAGCGCCGCGGCCCGTCCGGCGCCACGTCGTAGGGCACCTCGTACACGGCCAGTCTCGCGATCGGCAGCCCCGTGGCGGCGGCTTCGAGCGCGAGCGCGCCGCCCGACGAGATCCCGAACAGGTGCGCCGCCCCGCCCGCCTCGGCGATGAGCGCGGCGATGTCCTCGATCTCGCGGTCGACCTCGTACGGGAGGGTGTCCTCGCTCTCGCCCCGGCCGCGCCGGTCGTAGTTGTAGACGGTGAACCGCTCCGCCAGCTCGTGCGCGAGCTGCGCGTTGGCCGAGCGGTCGACCGCGGCGCCGCCGACCAGGACGATCGCGGGGCCGACGCCCAGCCGGTCGAACGCGATGGACGTGCCGTCTTTCGCCGTGACGCGGTACATGTGACTCCTCCGGAGGCCCTTGTGACCACCCGATCTCGATGGGTGACTATCGGCGGCGGCGTTATGGGACTACCGTCGTGCGCATGGCGATCCCCATTCCATCACGGCGGAATTCCGCGGACAACGACAAGGCCCCTGACACCCCCGCCGCACCGTCCTGGCCTATGTCGGCTCCCCGCCTTTCCGCCGAACCCAGGGCACAATCCGGGGAAACAGCATCAATCATCGTAAATTTAGACAAGGCGACACTTGATGCGGTTCATCAAAAAGCGCGCTCCGATGGCCGTATGATTTCCGATGTGATTCGCGCCGCGGTGGAGCGCGAAGTGGGCAACATGACGCACGCGACCATCTTGATCCAACGCTGGAACCTGCAGTGCGACGACCTCGACAGAGCGGCCGACGCCCTCAAGGTGGACCGGATTTCGGACGACGTGATGCTCAGGCTCGGCCTGCATCGGAATCAAGAGGATTGACCATGCTTCCTGGGCGCGTTCTCGATGTGGGAGCGCTCGTCGACATCGCGGTCGCCAAAACGAATCATTCGCGCAGCATCGCGGCGCTGTGTCTTTATCGGGGCGGCGGGCTGTGCATTCCCACGACCGCACTCACCCTCGTCTATTCGATCGTCCCGCTCGCCACGAAAGTCGAACTCTTCGATCTGATCAGCAGCTCCGCCGTCCAGGTCGACGACCTCACCGCGGGAAAGGTGCCCGACATCGCCGAGATCCTCGACGGATCGAGCGACATCACCGCGGGCCACGTGATCTTATGCGCGCGGGCCACCCAGTGGCCGATCCTCACCGACCGCCCCGGCATCCTGCGAAATCTGGACCCGGCGATCCTCGTCGATCCCCTGCCTGAGCAGAACTGACCTATCAGGCCAGGCTGATGCCCGGTTCACCCACTATTGTGGGGGCCCGGACACACGAGGAAGCGGATCCACCTTGGCACATCGCGCCCTGGTCATCGCCCTGCTGCCCGCGATCGCGCTGCGGGTGCTCGCCGTGCTCGGATACCCTCCGTCGATCCTCTTCTACGGCGACTCGTTCGCCTTCCTGCGCGAGGAGCTGACCCCCGGCACCACCAGGCCCTCCGGATACTCACTGCTGCTGGCGCTGCTGCGCCCCGCGCACAGCCTCACGCTGGTGACGGTCCTGCAGCACCTGCTGATGCTGGCGCTGGCCGTGGCGGTGTACGCGCTGCTGAGACGGCGCGGCCTGCCGGGCTGGGGCGCCGCCCTGCTGGTCACCCCGCTGCTGTACGACGAGTTCCTGGTGCTGCTCGAACACATGATCATGGCGGACGCGGTCTTCGTCGTGCTGGTCACGGTCGCGATCCTGCTCGTGGTCTGGCGCGTCACCCCCACCACGGCGGCCGTCGGCGGCCTGCTGCTCGGCCTGGCCGGGATCACCAGGACGGTCGGCCTGCCGCTGCTGATCCTCACGGCCGCCTACCTGCTGATCCGGCGGTACGGCTGGCGCCCGCTCGTGGCGCTGGTGGTAGCGGGCGCGATCCCGCTGGGCGCGTACGCCACCTGGGCGAAGGTGGAGAAGGGGAAGTTCGCGCTGACCGAGGCGGACGGGAACTTCCTGTGGTCCAGGACCATGAGCTTCGCCGACTGCTCGGTGATCAAGCCTCCGGAGCGGCTGGCCGTGCTCTGCCCGAACATGCCGGTGGAGCAGCGCCCGTATCCGCCGTACTGGCTGTGGGAGAGCTTCTCCCCCCTGCTCAAGGTGCCGGGGACGGCCAATCGCAACCAGCTCGCCGGGGAGTTCGCCAGGGCGGCCATCCTCGCCCAGCCCGTCGATTACGCCGCGGCGGTCGCGACCGACCTCACGCAGCTGCTGCGCTGGGAGCGCACGGCCGTGGACGAGAAGACGCCGTACAAGTTCCCCTCCGCGGAGCGGCCGCTGAGCGAGTCGGTACGCGGCATCGCCGAGTCGTACGAGGCCGGGCCGGCCGCCACCCGGGTCGTGGAGCCGTTCGCGGGGTGGCTGCGGGCGTACCAGCGGTTCGGGTACGTGCCGTTCCCGCTGCTCATGCTGGCCCTGGTCGGAGCGCTGGCGACGGCGCTCGTGCGGCGGCGGTGGGACGCGCTGCTGCCCGGGGTCACGGCGCTCGCGCTGGTCTGCTCGCCGCCGTTCCTGGCGGCCTTCGACGTGCGGTACGTGATCCCGGCGATCCCGCTGGTCTGCCTGGCCCTGGGACTGGCCCTCGGCGCCCGGTCGCCGTCCTCGCAGGAACGCGCGGGGACCCCCAGCCCTGAGCTTTCCCGGACCGCCACCTGAGTGCTAGGGTCACGTGTAAGGAAGTTATTACACGTGACGGGAAGCCATGACAGTGCCGGGGCCGACAGGTGACGACCTGGTCGAGATCTTCGCGGCGCTGGCCAACCCGCTGCGGCTGCGCATCATGGCGGTGCTGGCGGACGGGCGCGACTACGTCAGCCACCTGGCCCGCGAGATCGGGGTGAGCCGCCCGCTCCTCCACATGCACCTGCAACGGCTCGAGGCGGCCGGGCTGATCGTCGGCACCCTGGAGCTGTCCGACGACGGCAAGGCCATGAAGTACTACGAAGTCGCGGACTTCAGCCTGCACCTGACCGCGTCGGCGCTGGCTGAGGCGGCCAAGACCCTCACCAGGCCGGACCCGGGGAAGGGTCCAGGACCCAAGGAGCACTCCTGATGATCGATTCTTGGCCCGCGGCGATCTTCTCGTTAGGGGTGCTGCTCGTCGTCGGCTTCCTGATCGCCCTTTTCGCCGTGGGAATGTTCGAGATGCGCAAGGCCAAGCTCGACGCCCATCAGGCGGACGACCTGCGGCAGCTCGTGCGCCGGTTCGAGCAGCTCGCCGAGAACACCATGGACGCCCAGCAGCGGATGGCCGCCGACCTGGCCGAGCTGCGCGCCCGCACCACCTCGATCGAGCAGATCCTAAGAACGGTCGAATAGGGCGACGTAGCGGCGTTGCCAGGGGGTCTCGACGGCGTGCGAGTCGTAGTGCTCGCGTACGTAGGCGACGGCCCGGTCTCCGGGCACCCCGTCGAGCACGGCCAGGCAGGCCAGGGCGGTGCCGGTGCGGCCCCGGCCGCCGCCGCACGCGACCTCGACACGCTCGGACTCGGCGCGGGCCCACGCCTCGCGGAACGCGCCGGCCGCCGCGCCCCGGTCGGACGGCAGCCAGAAGTCTGGCCAGCGCACCCACCGGTGCTCCCAGTCGACGGCCGGGGGCCGGCGGCCCAGCAGGTAAAGAGCGAACGTGGGGAGCGGCCCCTCGGGGAGCGGGCGCCGCAGGCCCCGGCCGCGGACGAGCCGGCCTGAGGGCAGCCGCAGCACTCCCGCCGCCGTGGGCTCCCAGGTAGCTGTCATGGTGCGAGCGTAGCCGCGGGGGCTGCCAGGGCACGCGATCTTCAGCTCTCGGCGGACTTCAGAGTCCGAAAGCGCCACCCTCGACGAGGATGACCACGCCGAGCCCGATCAGGACGAGGGGCAGCAGGATGTGCCCCCATCGGCTGAGCGCCCCGGCGATCAGCGGGCGGGTGGCGAAGAACCTCCCGGCCAGGCACCAGACGGCGACCAGGATCAGGAAGACGACCACGTACACGGTCATGCCCGAGGTGCCGGACGTGGCGAAGACGGGGACGTAGACCCCGATGTTGTCGCCGCCGTTGGCGAAGGTGACCGCGGCGACCTCCAGCGCCTTCGGCCCGCCGCCCCGCGCGGGCGGGTCGTCGTCGCCGCCTCCGTCGGCGCGGTCGCGCCACACCTGCCAGGCCGCCTTGAGGCCCAGGGCGAGGGGGAGCAGGCCGAGGTACGGGACGGCGGGCTCGGGCAGGAACGTGGCCCCGAAGGCGGCCGCGACGGCGACCACGAGGATCCCGGCGAAGCCGATGTACTGCCCGAGGACGATCCGCAGGTGCCCGGCCCCCTGGGCGAAGAAGAGCGCCAGGATGACGATGTCGTCGATATTGGTCACGGCGAACAGGCCGGCGGCTTGCCCGATGATGCCCGCATTCACGCCTGGAACCGTACCGGACCCTCGCGATGTTGGAACGATCCCTGCCGTCCCCGGGTTGACAGTCATCCTGACACCTGGGCCCCCAGCTTTCTGACGCAGATTGCGGCGTATGTGGTCACACCTGGTGAACTCTCGCTCATCCTTTGTTATGGTCACTCACTGTCCAGAAACGGACACCCTTTACCCGAGGAGGATCATGAGGACCCCGAGGACCGTCGCCATCACTGCGGCTGTGGCGGCGACAGTCGCTCCCCTGCTGGCCATCGCGACCCCGGCGAGCGCCCAGCAGTCCACCGAGACCACCAAGAGCGTCCAGAGCTTGCCGCTGCTGGACTGGCTCTCCCTCGATAGCCTCAACCCGACCGAGCAGCTCAAGAAGGTCAAGGAGCTGCTCGGCACCGGCTACGTCCCCGAGGCGTTGAGCGTGACCAACGCCGCCAACCCGCAGTACACGTCCGTCTGGATCAAGGACACCACCCGCAAGGTGAGCGTCCTGCAGGGCCTGTCGGCGACCGACCTGCCGACGCGTATCGCCGAGCAGGCGAAGAGCGGCTTCGTGCCGTCCATGATCACCGGCACGGGCACGGGCCCCAGCGCCATCTTCGCGGCGGTCTTCGAGAAGACGACCGAGAAGGTCCAGTCCAAGCTCGGCATGACCAAGGACGTCTTCGCGTCCACCAACGCCAAGCTCGCCGCCGCCGGCTTCAGCGTCGCCTCGCTGGACGTCTACGGCACGGTCGAGAAGCCCCTCTACGCGGCCGTCTGGGTCGCCGGGGCCGCGACCGGCGCCGTGCAGGTGACCACCGGCCAGACGGTCACGCAGCGCGGCCAGGAGCTCCTTGCCAAGACCAAGGCCGGGCTGCGTCCCGTCCTCATGGCCGTCGAGCCCGGCAAGCTCTACACCACCGTGTGGAGCAAGGGCAGCGCGACCGGCCTGAAGGAGTACCTGAACCTGTCCAAGCTGACCTACACGCTCAAGGCCACCGAGCTGAAGGCGCTGGGCTACCGTCCCGAGGTCCTGGACACCGAGGGCAGCACCATCGCGGCGATCTGGAGCAAGGGCTAAGACCCGGATCGTGGTGCCGTGCACCGGCGATCAGCGAACACACCCGTCTGATCGCCGGAACGCGCGACACCGGGCTCAGCGATCGAACCAGCGACCCGCCGCCGGGGTCAGCAGCAGGACGTACGCAGGGCTGAAGATGACGGCCCCGACCCGACGAACGCGGGCATAATGGCGGACAATGCCGGAAATTCGGGAAATATCTGAGTATGCGGCGGCGATCGCGCCCGTCATCGACGCGGCCCAGGTCAACGTGCACGCCTCCGCCCGCAGAGCGATCACCGCACTGGCCGAGACCACCGGCGTGAGCACAGGGCTGCTGTACGACCTCAGGTTCGTGCTGCCGCTGCGCCCGCTGACCCGAGCCGGCCTGAGCGCCGTCTACCGCTACCGCGACGCGGCCGAGCGAGAGGCCGGGATCCGGGAGCACCTGAGCGAGGGCACCCTGGCCGAGGACGGCGACGGGGCGCTGAGGGCGACGGCCCCGGGGCTGGCGTTCATCCGGAAGCTGTACGAGGCGCACGGCGCCGCCGCCGGGCGGAGCTGGGCAGGCCAGGACCTGCCACGGCTGGCCCACCTGGCCGGCAGGGTGCTCGACGGGGCCGAGCGGCTGCCGGGCGGCGCGCTCGAACTCGTCGCACCTCCCTACGAGCCCGAGGGGAGCGGGCCGGGCCTGCTCCTGTTCAACCGGCTCGCCGTCCTCCGCTACCACCGCGCCGACGCCCACGCCCGGGCCTGGCAGGCGGAGGGCCTGTCCGCGACCGAGATCGTCGGCCTGCGGGACGGGCCCGTCCGCGCGCGGATCGAGGCGGAGACCAACCTGCGGGCCGCGCGGCCGTACCAGGTGCTGGCCGAGGACGAGCGGCGGGCGCTGTACGACGGCCTGCTGAAACTGATCTAAAGCGCCGCCAGCAGGCGGCCCACCTGGGTGCGGTCGTTCACGCCGAGCTTCTCGTAGGCCGCCTGCAGGTGATTGGCGGCCGTACGCGTGGACAGCGTGAGCCGGTCGGCGATCTGCCGGTTCGTCAGCCCGGCGGCCGCGAGCTGGAGGATCTCCCGCTGGCGCGGCGTCAGCTCGGGCGTGGCCAGCTCCACCAGTGCCGGGGTCGACACGCCAGGGCAGCGCCTGGCCAGCGCCCACGCCCTGGTCTGCGCGCCCTTGGCCAGCGTGCCGCGGCCCGCGTCCCGGTGCGCCGCCGCCTCCTGGGCCGTGGCCTCGGCCGCGTACAGGAGCATCCCGAGCCGTTCGAACTCCCCGGCCACCGCCCGGAGCTCGACCGGGTCGCCGATCGCGCGGGCGTGCCTGGCCAGGAGCACGGCCAGGAGGCCGTCCACCCGACCGGCCAGCCTGGCGGACTGGTCCGGGGCGCCGAGCCGTACCAGGTCGTGCAGCGCGAACATCAGGCCGGCGTGCAGCTCGTGCCGCTCGGCGTGGTCGGCCGCCGCGAGGCACAGCCGTACCGCCTCGTCGAGCTCGCCGCCGGAAGCCGCCACCCACACCTCGGCCTGCAGCACGTGCTGCCGGGTGAAGGCCCACCTGGACGCCGTCGCGCCGGCCTCCGCCAGCACCTCCCGAGCCTGCTCCGTACGGCCCAGCAGCGCCAGCGCGTGCGCCTGCTCGGCCAGCACCCGCCCCAGATAGGGCTCCCGCCCGGGCATCCTGGCCAGGTCGTCCCGGCACCAGCGCAGCGCCCCGGCGACGTCCCCGCGCAACCGGCCGACCATCGCCCGATATGCCGCGAACCCCGACACCGACAGCTCGGCGGCCGGCAGCTCCATCCCCTGCTCCGCCGACCGGTCCGCCGCCTCCAGCAGGCCCGCGAACGTCTGGGCGGCGCAGAGCGCGTCCAGGAAGCTCGGCAGCGCGTGCGGCGCCTCGTCCCGCCAGTTGTCGACGCTCTCCAGCGTTCGCGCGGCGATGGCGAGGCTCTCCCCGGTACGCCCCGAGTACGCCGCGGCCCACGCCTCCATGGCCGCCGCGTGCGCGTCGGCACGCCGCGACATCGGCCCGTACGAACGGGACCGCGCCAGCGAGCGCGCCGCCCCGGTCAGCCGCCCGGCGAAGCAGTCCGTCACAGCGCGGTAGATGTGCGCCTCCTGCAGCCAGACGGGCTCGGTCAGCGTCACGGCGGCCAGGTCGAGCACCTCGCACGCCTCGGCGTCCGCGCCCGCCCACGCCAGGTTGATCCCCAGGCTGAAGGCGTGCTGGGCGCGATCGGCCTCGGTGACCGCGTCGCGCGCCGCCCGCCGCAGCGCCGCCAGCGCCGCGTCCGCGTCGCCCAGCACCATGAGCACCTCGCCGAGCACCGCGACCGCGGCCACGCCCCCACCCGCGTCGATCGCGGCCTTGGCCAGGCGTTCGGCCAGGTGGGGATCCTGCCTGCCCCAGGCCAGCCGGGCGGCCGACACCAGCATCTCGGGGGCCGCGACCGAGCCGGAGTCCAGCCGCCACACGGCCGCGCGCAACTCGTCCTCGCGCCGCCGCAGCCCGCTGGCCTCCAGCGCGTCGGCCAGCATCCGCAGCCGCCGCCGCGTCCGCAGCGTGCCGCAGCCGCCGCGGACGACCTCGCCGTAGAGAGGGTGGCCGAGCCGCAGCTGCTCGCGCCTGCCCTCGTTGACGGCCACGACCAGGCCGCGGTCCTCGACCCGCTCGACCGCCCGGGCCGAGGTCAGCGAGACCAGCAGCTCCGTGCCCAGCGGCTCCCCGAACGCCACCAGCTCCAGCACCTCGCGCTCGTCCTCGTCGAGGTGGCCGATCCGGTCGCCCACCAGCTCGCGCAGCCTGGTCGTCATGGACAGCTCGCCCCGCCAGCGCCACTGCCCGTCCCGCTCGGTCAGGCAGCCCGCGTTGCGGCCCGCCTGCACGACCTCGCGCAGGTAGAGCACGTTCCCCTCGCTGACCCGCGCGAGGTGCCGTACGGTCTCCGCGGCCACCTCACCGCCGAGCGCGCCCGCGAGCACCTGCCCGACCTCGGCCCTCGTCAGCGGCGGCAGCTCGATCCTGTCGAGCAGCTCGTCCTTCCACAGCGCGGCCACTGGCGCCGGCTGCGGCTCCCCGGACCGCACCGTCACCAGGACGCGCGCCGCGCCGCTGTCCGCCAGGTAGTGCACCAGCGCCGCCGAGGCCGGATCCAGCCGGTGCGCGTCGTCCACGCTGACCAGCAGCTCGCCCCGCGGCGCGCGCTCGCGCAGGTGGCGGGCGGCCCAGCTCAGCAGGTTCTCGCCGCCCGCCGGCGGGCCCGTCAGCACGTGCGCGAACGCCCCGAACGGGATCATCGACGCGGTCTCCGTGCCGAGCGCGCGCACCACCGCGTACCCCGGTAACCCGGCCAGCGCCTCCGCCGCCAGTCTGCTCTTCCCGACCCCGGCCTCACCGGCGATCATCATGCCCGCTCCCGACCGCAGCGCCGCCCGCACGGTCGTGAGCGGCCCCCCTCGCCCGACGAACGGCCAACCGCTCCCCTGCTCGCTCATCGCGCCTCCTCTCGACACCCATCGTCGTCACGGAGGTTCGCGCGAGGTTCAGGAATGCTCTATGCCCAGCCCGGCGGCGGAACGCAGGAGGTCGAGGAGGGCTTCCGTGCCGCTGAACGGCACCGGCTCGCCCCCCACCTCTTCGAGCAGCCCGCGGAGCTGGCCGCCGGATTGCTCGGGCTCGACCAGCCGGACGATGACCGTTCTCATCTGGAAACCATCTCGCCGGGCGGTTCAGGTCTGGTTCAGGTGGGGTACGGGGCGGGCTCGACCTCCAGCTCGCGCATGCGTTCCGTGTAGAGGTGGTAGCGCCTGCGGGCGTCGCCGCGGCGGCCGGCCAGGTCGAGCACCCGTACCAGGCCCAGGTGGGCGCGCTCGTCGTAGCGGTCGCGCTCCAGCAGCCGCAGCCAGTAGCGGGCGGACTCGTCGTAGCGCCGCTCGCTCGCCCGCGCCGCCGCGAGCCTGGCCGCCGCCTGCGTGTAGGCCAGGCGGGCCTGCTCGCGCAGCCCCACGGCCCAGTCCGCGTAGGGGTCCTCCTCGCAGAACTCCCCGCCGTACGCGCTCTCGGCCGCCGTCCACCGTTCCAACGCCTCGGCCGTACGTCCTGCCTGGTCCAGCCGTACGGCCTGAGCCACCAGATCCAGAAATTTCTCGACATCGACGTCCACATTGGACAGGTCAAGCCGTAACGCGCCCTCGTCCGAGACCACGATCTCGTCCGCCGGGCTTTCGTGCGCCGGATCCAGCACCGCGCGCAGCGTGGACACCATGACGTTCAGCCGGCGCAGCCCGACCGCCTCGCCCTCCTGGTCCGGCCAGAGGATCTCGACCAGCCGCTCCCGGCCGATCCCGCTCCCCCTCCGGCTGACCAGGATCTTCAGCAGGTCGCGCGCCTTGCGCGACTGCCAGGCCGTACGCGGGACCGGCACGCCACCCCGCAGCACCCGGAACGTTCCCATGGTCTCGACGATCACCTTCACGCCCGGCGCGGGAGCGGCGCGGGCGATCAGCGCGTCGATCCGGTCGTCGAGCGCCCGGCAGCCGATGGCGTGCATGCGCTCGCGCACCCCGGCCGCCAGCTCGCCGCCGGTCGCCGGGTCGGCCAGGGCCGCCCTGACCAGCTCGGCCCTGGCCTGTCCCACCGGGTCGCCGAGCATCGTCCACGTGCGCACGGCCTCGTCGGCCGGCCGCGTGTCGCCGTCCAGCTCGGCCCGCAGCTCGGCGATGGCGGCCTGCGAGGCGTGGTCCCTGCGGCTCACCGCGACGGGTTCGGTCTCGTCGAGCAGCGCCCTGGCGTCGTCGTGGCGCCCGCCCGCCAGCGCCACGCGGGCGGCCACGACCCTGGCGGTCACCCCCGCGATGCCTTCGGCGTGTTCGAGCGCCTGCTCTGCGACGCGTGCGGCCTCGGCCGGATCGTCGTCGGCCAGCAGCTCGGCGAGGCCGTTGAGCGCGTTGGACAGCGACTGCACCTCGCCCGACGGCGCCGAGTCGGCGATGATCCGCCGGTAGATCGCCGCCGCCGCCCTGCGGTCGCCGCGCAGGACGTTGATCTCGGCGAGCCGGTTCAGGCCGGTGCCGACCAGGCGAGAGCCCATCGCCTCCCACCTGGCCACCGCGTCGGCGGCCTCGGTGGCCGCCTCCTCCAGGCGGCCGAGCCCGATCAGGGCCTTGGCGCGGTTGGAGACGTTCAGGGCGGCATAGGGGGCGAACGACACCAGGTCGGACAGCCGGCCCCCGATCTCCGTCTCGGCCAGCGCCTCGGTGTAGGCGCCCTCGTCCACGTGGCGGGAGGCCCGGTTGGCGTGAATGCGGATGAGCTGGACGATGTCGCCCGCGCGTTCGGCGTACTCCAGGGCGCGCAGGTAGTGGGCGTCGTTGGCTCGGCGGTCGCCGTCGAGCGCGGCGAGCATGGCCAGGACCGTGTTGGCCATGGCCAGCGCGCTCGGGTCGCCCAGGCTGCCGGCCTGTTCGAGCGCCTTGTCGGCGAGCTCGGCGCAGCCTGCCCGGTCTCCCTTCAGCCAGAGCACCGACGCCATGGACGCGGCGCACATGGCGGCGTCGGCGGGCGGAAGGCCGTACTCGTATCCCCTGGCGTACCCGGTCAGGGCCGCGTCGAGGTCGCCGCGCAGGTGGTCGATGAGGCCGAGCCGCCTGGCCACGAACGCGTCGAACGCCGGCCCCTCGGCGGCCCGGGCGAGCAGGTCGCGGGCGCGGGTCCACTGGCCGCGGTTCTGCTCGGAGACGCCGGCCAGCTTGATCATGGTGGGCGCGTTCCTGGCGGCCTCGGGCAGCAGCTCCAGCGCCGCGACCACGTCCCCGCGCTCGGCCAGGCGCAGGCCGTACGAGTCGAGGAGCGCGGCCGCCAGGCCCGGGTGCTCGGTCGCGACGGCGGCCCGCAGGGCCAGCTCGGGCTGGTCGTGCTCGACGTACCAGCGGGACGCGACCGCCGCCACGTCGTGCGCCTCGTGCCGGTCGAGCGGCGCGTGCTTGGCCAGCACGTGGCGGCTGGTCAGGGTCAGGCGGTGGCCGTCCTGACCGGCCTCGAGGAACAGGCCGCGGCTGGTGAGCGAGTCGAGCGTGTCGGGCGGCGCGCCCAGCGTGGCGGCCAGCCCGGAGGTCAGCACGGGCAGGACGGTGGCGGCCCGCAGCAGCTCCCGCATCGCCGGCGGCAGGTCCTTGAACGCGGCCAGCGTGAGACGTTCGAGCGTGGCGGAGTTGGCGGCCAGCCCGGCGGCCGTGCGCGGCCAGCCGGACGGGTCCTCGCGGGCCAGCGCGTCGAGCGCGGCCTGCACGGCGGCGGGCCAGCCGCCGCAGGCGTCGTGGAGCGTGGCGGCGACGGCCGCGCCCTGCTCGCCCAGCCGGTCGCGCGCCCAGGCGGCCGTCTCGTCCGGGGTGAGCGCAAGATCGGTCGCGTCGAGGTCGAGCACCTCGTGGTCCTGGCGCAGCCGGGCGGTCGGGAACGGCAGCGGCGCCCGCGACGCGGTGACCAGATGCAGGTGCCTGGGGGCGACGCGGACCAGCGTCTCCACGTACCGCACGGAGCCCGGGGCGCCCGCGATGGCGTCGATGCCGTCGAAGACCAGCGCGAGGCCGCGCCGCAGCCGCCTGCCCAGCGCCTCGGCCAGCGCGCCCGCCAGCGCCGCGGCCCTGGACACCTCGTCGGCGTCGGGCCCGAGCGGGGCGTCCGCGGCGGTCACCAGGTCGGCGGGTAACCCGGCCACCCGCTCCGACAGAGCCGATGCCACGGCCCCCGCCAGCGTGGGAAGATCACGATCAGCGGGCCCGAGCCGGTGCAGCACCGCGCCGACGGCCTGGCTCCACCCTGCCAGGGCAGTCGACTTCCCGTAGCCTGTAGTTGCGACGAGCGAGGTGAGCCTGTACGTCAGCGCCGCGTCCAGCCGCCGGTCGAGGGCGGGACGGGGTCGCACCCACCCTCGGTCCACCCCCGCATGCTACGCCGGGGTTCGCGGGGGGACTCCATAGTTCGAAAAGTGCCACCTCCCGGTAACAGACCGGCGGGCGCACTATGGTCGTACTTCTTAACAGGAGGCACCGTGGAACAGGAACTGCCCGGCGGTGCGAGGCTGATCGTGGGGGTGGACGAGTCCCCGGCCTCGCGCTGGGCGCTTGCCTGGGCCATCGGTGCGGCCAGGCTGCACCGGATGGCCCTGGTCGCCGTACACGTCAGCCGCGCGCCCGTCCACCCATTCCCCGAGGCTCTGCCCGTCCAGCACGCGCTCCGGGCCGGCGAGGAGGCGCGCTGCAGCGAGGTGATCGCCGGCGTGTTCGACGACGTCGCGGGCGGCGTGCCCGACGACATCAGAACGGCGGTGATCGGCCGGGTCGGCGATCCCGGCTATCACCTCGTCGACCTGGCCCGCGAGGGCGACCTGCTGGTGCTGGGGCGGAGCCGGCGCGGGCTGCTCAGCCGCATCTTCCTGCCCTCGACCAGCATGTACTGTGCCCGCCACGCGCGGACCACGGTCGTGATCGTTCAGCAGCCGGCGCCGCCCGACGACCCTGAGCTGTCAGGGGAGCGGGCCCGCCGGTTCTGGAGCCGCCGACATCCGTAGGCGCCTGAGTCCTTCGGGGATGTCGTCCCTGGTGATGCCGCCGTAGCCGAGGACCACGCCGGGCTGCGCCGGGCTCTCACCGCAGTACGCCTCCAGCGGCTCCACCGCGAGATCCGGCGCGGGACGTACCTCTATATCCGGGGCGAGCCGGGCACACAGGTGCAGGCCTGCGGTGGACGGGACCAATCGCAGCCGCTCGTCGCCCGCCAGCGTTTCGGCGATCATGGCGTGCCTGGCGGCGTACTCGCGGGTCGCCTTCCTGATGTGCCTGGACAGGAGCCCCTCGTCGATGAAGCGGGCCAGGGCGGCCTGCGCGGGCACGTCGCTGTGCCAGTCGGACAGTTGCTTGGCCGCGCGCAGCGCCGGGGCCAGCGAGGCCGGGGCGACGAGGAAGCCGAGCCTGAGCATGGGGAGCAGGGTCTTGGAGAAGGAGCCCACGTAGATGACGCGGCCCGCGCGGTCGAGGCTCTGGAGGGGTTCGAGCGGGCGCTCGCCGAAGCGGAACTCGCTGTCGTAGTCGTCCTCGATCACCACCGCCCTGCGGCGCTCGGCCCAGGCCAGCAGGGCGGCGCGGCGGGCCGGCGACATGGGTGTGCCCAGGGGGAACTGGTGTGAGGGGGTGACGTACACGATGCGCGCGGCGCCGGGGATGGCCCGGACGTCGATGCCCTCCTCGTCCACCGGCACCCCGGCCACGCGGGCGCCGAGCGAGCGGAACAGCAGGCGGGCGGGCGGGTAGCCGGGCTCCTCGACGGCCACGCAGGCGCCCGGCTCGATCAGGACGCGGCCGATGAGGTCGAGCGCCTGCTGGGCGCCGTTCGTGATCAGCACGTCGTCGGGGCCGGCGTGGACCGAGCGGCTGATACCTATATGACGTGAAATAGCCGCTCTTAGCGGCTCATATCCGGACGGGCTGCTGTACGCGGCGGCGCTCACCCGTAGCTCGCGGGCCACCAGCCGGCGCCACGTCTCCATGGGGAACAGGCGCGGGTCCGGCATGCCGACCCGGAAGTCGTACCGGGCGCCTCGCATGGCTCGCGGTGCCTCGATCCCCTGCCAGAACGCCCTCGGCCGCACCACGCCCTTCGGGGCCGCCCTGCCGCGCACCGACTCCCCCGACACGAACGTGCCCGCCCCCGCCCGTCCCACCAGGAACCCGTCGGCGACCAGGCGGTCATAGGCCACGGCGACCGTGTTCCTGGAGATCTCCAGCCTGCGCGCCAGCTCCCTGGTCGGAGGCAGCCGCTCGCCCGATCTGAGCCGGCCGTCGAGAATGGCGTCGAGCAGCTGCCGGTAGACCTGTGCGGCCAGGTCACCCCGCCCTTGAAGGCTTATGTGAACGTCCAACTTGGCCCAATCACTTTGCCGGAAATTGGAGCTTATATCGGGACAATGGGGGATCGAAGATGAGGGTATGGCACCCCGGCGCATCCTGGCTCAGGCCCAGCTCGCGAACTCCATCGGCGACGGCGTCTACCTCGTCACCTCAGCGTTCTACTTCACCAGGATCGTCGGCCTGTCGGCCGCCGAGATCGGCCTCGGCCTTACTCTCGGCTGGGCCGTCGGCATGGTGGCCGGCGTGCCGCTCGGCCACCTCGCCGACCGGCGCGGGCCGCGCGGCGTCGCCGTCCTGCTCGCGCTCACGACCGCCACGGCGGTCGCCTCGTTCCTGTTCGTCCGCTCGTTCGGGCTCTTCGTGCTGGTGACCTGCCTGTACGGGACGGCGCAGACGGGCCTGTCGGCCGCCCGCCAGGCCCTGCTCGCCGGGCTGATCGCCCCCGAGGAGCGCACGGTCGTTCGGGCGGTCCTGCAGTCCACGCTCAACGGCGGCCTGGCCGTCGGCGCCGCCCTGGGCGGGCTCGCCCTGCACCTCGGCACGCGGCCGGCCTATCTGGCGGTGTTCGCGCTCGACGCCGTGAGCTTCCTGGTCGCCGCCGGGCTGCTGCTCAAACTGCCTTCCGTACGGGTCCCGCCGGCCGCGCCCGGCCCCCGGCTGGCGGTGCTCAGAGACCGGCCGTACGCGCTGATCACGCTGATCAACGCGGTGATGCTCTTCTACATGCCGCTGCTCAGCCTGATCGTGCCGCTCTGGATCGCCTCACGTACGAGTGCGCCCACCTGGATGGTCTCGGTCCTGCTGCTGCTCAACACCGTCACCGTGCTGCTCTTCCAGGTGCGGGTGGCCCGGCGCGTGAAGGGACTGCAGTCCGCCGCCCGGTCGGTGCGGTACGCGGGTCTGGTGATGTTCGCGGCCTGCGCGGTGTTCGCACTGAGCCCGTACGGGTGGCTGTTCCTGCTCGTGGCGGCCGGCCTGCAGGTCCTCAGCGAGATGCTGCTGGCCTCCGGGTCCTGGGAGATCAGCTTCGGGCTCGCCCCCGACCACAAGCAGGGCCAGTACCAGGGCTTCTTCGGCACCGGCGTGGCCGTGGCCAGGATGCTCGGGCCCGTCGCGCTCACCACGCTGGTGCTCGGCGGTGGCACCCTCGGCTGGCTGCTGCTCGGCGCGGCGTTCGCGGCGGCCGGCGCCTTGATGGCGCCGGCCGTAAGATGGGGACAGCGGTCACTTGAAGCGGCGCAGCCGCAGGCTGTTGCTCACCACGAACACGCTTGAGAACGCCATCGCCGCACCCGCGATCATCGGGTTGAGCAGCCCCAGGGCGGCCAGCGGAAGGGCGGCCACGTTGTAGGCGAACGCCCAGAACAGGTTGCCCTTGATCGTCTTCAGCGTGCTGCGGGACAACCGGATCGCCTCCGGCGCCACCCGCAGATCACCCCGCACCAGCGTCAGGTCCGCAGCCTCGATCGCGGCGTCCGTGCCGGTGCCCATCGCCAGCCCCAGATCGGCCTGGGCCAGCGCGGCGGCGTCGTTGACCCCGTCGCCCACCATGGCCACGACCCGGCCCTCGGCCTGCAGCTTCTTGACCACCTCGACCTTGTCGGCGGGCAGCACCTCGGCGATCACCTCATCGATGCCCACCTCGGCCGCCACCGTCCTGGCCACCGCCTCGTTGTCCCCGGTCAACAGCACCGGCCGCAGGCCGAGCGCCCTGAGCTGCTCGATCGCCTGGCGGCTGGTGGGCTTGATGACGTCGGCCACCACGAGAACGGCGCGGGCCTGGCCGTCCCAGCCGACCGCCACCGCGGTGCGGCCCTTGGCCTGCTCGGCTTCCAGCGCGCTGTTCAGGCCGTCGGGCAGCTGCTGGGACCATTCCGCCAGCAGCCGGGGCCGGCCGACCAGCACCGCGTGGCCGTCCACGATGCCCTGCACGCCCAGGCCTTCGACGTTGGCGAAGTCCTCCACCGCCGTTTTTGACTGGGCCGCGCGGGCGATGGCCTGAGCGATCGGGTGCTCAGAGGCGTGCTCCAGCACACCCGCCAGCCGGAGGACCTCTTCGCGGTTCTCCCCCTCGGCCAGGTGCACCGCGACCAGGGTCATCTTGCCCTCGGTGACCGTGCCGGTCTTGTCCAGCACAACCGTGTCGACCTTGCGGGTGGACTCCAGCACCTCCGGACCCTTGATCAAAATCCCGAGCTGAGCGCCCCGCCCGGTGCCCACCAGCAACGCGGTCGGCGTGGCCAGCCCCAGCGCGCACGGGCACGCGATGATCAGCACCGCCACCGCCGCGGTGAACGCCGCCGCCACCCCGTTCCCGGTGCCGAG